>NZ_JAYGHC010000006.1:157719-162093 GCF_034932285.1 Cronbergia sp. UHCC 0137 | reverse complement strand
CTGTGCAGTACGCATTCTTTGTTCACTAATAAATTCCCAATTTAAAGCATCTAAATCTTGTTTATTAATAGCCATAAAGCCTGTAAAACCCGTATCTAACAAGGTATCTACAGGTAGATTTAAACCATTAGTAGTAATTAATTCAACTTCAAAAAATAGCTGCCCCTCATCACCAAAATAACCATGTATCATATCCTCCCAGTTACTCCAGTTTCATTGATCCGAAATAGGAAATGTATCAGATGAGGATGTTTGTCCCTAGCTTGTTTACTAGCAATTTCCATGTTTTGATCAACAAAATAATCACCACTATCTGGTTCTACGGCAATATACCAATTATAATGTTCTTTCATCAACTCAGGACGAACACGCTCAAAAACTGCCCGACAACGTTTGTGAAATGCTTCTCTTTCTGCCTCACGTTTAGCTAATTCTTCTGGTGATAAAGTCAATTCAGGGAAAATTCTTCCTCTTCTTGCTGGTTGTTTTGGTGTTATTTGATTCATGTTTAATAACTCCATTTTTACTATCTTACTTTGCTTTCATATCAGCGATCGCTCCTCTGGTCATAGCAGCAATACTTTTATCTGTAGCTTTCGGTAAGTAATAATATTGACCACCCGCAGTTTGAGCCAATTCCTTAGCAAAGCCAGTAGAAACGAACTTACTTTCCGTATCAATTACTAATAATTGCATACCCGATGCCCGAATTCTCCCAGCCACATCTAATAATTCGGCTTTGATATCTGGCTTTTCTCCTGGTTCTATCGGTTCACCCAAGGAACGCGCCAAAGATATATTACCACGTCCATCAGTAATTGCCACAATGACAACCTGACCTATATCTCCCCCCATTTGAGCATTGACACCCACCCGCACCGCTTGCGTTAAACCATGAGCTAGAGGTGAACCACCACCACAAGGTAATCTTTCTAAGCGATTTTTCGCTAAAGCAATCGAACGGGTTGGGGGTAATAAAACTTCTGCTTGCTCTCCCCTAAAAGGAATTAATGCTACTTGGTCACGGTTTTGATAAGCTTCTGTTAGCAATTGCATCACCGCACCTTTCGCTGACTGCATCCGATTTAAGGCCATAGAACCAGAAGCGTCAACTACGAACACCACCAAAGCGCCCGCTTTTCTCACCAACCGCTTAGAACGGATATCTCCCTGTTCAACAATGACTTTTTTATCTGGCTGTCTGGCTCGCCGTGCTTTTTGATACGGTGCTGCCGCTCGGAGTGTGGCATCTACGGCTATGCGACGAGCTTTACCTTTGGGTATCATTGGCTTGATATACCGTCCCCGGTCATCGGAGAAGATGATGCTACGACTACCAGATTTACCTTGACGTTGTGCCATTTGGGTAAAATATAGCACTTCCGGGTCAAGAATTACCCCTTCTGGGTCGAAGATAAATTCTTCGGGAATATCTGGGGGTTCTTGCTGTTCTTCTTCTTGTTCTTTTTCTTCTTCTTCCTGTTCGTCGTTGTCTTCTTGTTCTTGGGAATCGTCTTGAGTTTCTGGTGGTGGGGGGGGTGGTGGTGGTTGGTCTGGTGGGGGTGTTTGAACGATGGTGGTTCTAGGGACTATGACCAATTCTACCGCCCGGCGTAGGTCTTCGGCGTTGACGGTGTTGCGTCCTTCTAAAGCTGCGGCTGCTTTGGCTACACGTACCGCAAACAATTCGGCGCGATGTCCTTCCACTCCCCCACGAATGGCTTCATTGACAAGATAGAGGATTTGTGCTTGGGTGATGGTGACTTCTTTTAACCATTCCCGCGCGAGGATAATTTGGGTTTTCAGCGAGTCGATGTCTTCAGTATATTGTTGGAGGAATGCTTGGGGAGATTTAGAATAGGCGATCGCTACTTCCACTGCTGATACTCTTTGATCTAGACCGAGAACTCCGTCTGCTGAGAGAGCGATCGCTATTCTATCAAGTAAATGCTCCCTGAGCGGACCCTCTTCTGGGTTATAAGTCGCAATAAATAACGGTTTACAAGGATGCTGAAAACTAATTCCCTCTCGTTCAATTTGGTTGCGTCCCTCAGATAACACCGTTAAAAGTTGGTTACTGATTTGGTCATCTAATAAATTAATTTCATCCACATATAACACCCCTCGGTTAGCTGTAGCGAGTAACCCAGGTTGAAAAATCGTGTCCCCCTGTTTCACCGACTGTTCCACATCCACAGAACCTAAAAGTCGGTCTTCTGTCACACCCAGGGGAATTTGCACAAAAGGTGCAGGGATAATCTCCGTTTCCATCTGATTATCAGCCACAAGTTGCTCATCCCATTCTTCAGGATGGTTGGGGTCACAATTGCAAATTGAACCTTTGACAACTTCAATTGGTGGTAATAAAGCATGGATACCACGAGCCATCACAGATTTAGCCGTACCGCGACGACCTGCAATTACCACACCTCCCAACGCGGGGTCTACTGCTGCTAACAACAAAGCTAACTTAATAGCTTCTTGACCGACTACAGCAGTAAGGGGAAAAGCAGTGATAGTGGGGGTGATAGTAGGCACAGGCATGATTGGCAAAATAGCTGATCTCAGTTTTCAGTATATCAACTTTTGGTACATTTATAATATATATGATCATAATTTCTGAAGGAGCAAAATATATGAGTACCACTCAAGTTAAACGCTTCACTACAGATGAGTACCATAAACTTACAGAATTAGGCTTTTTTCATGAAGATGACCACATTCAATTAATCAACGGAGAAATTATTGAAATGGCAGCCAAAGGTAGGTTACATGAAACTTGTTTACGTAATCTATTGCGGCAACTCCCAAAACTTTTAGAAGATAGAGCAACCTTGCAATCTCAAGCTCCTATTACCATACCACCTAACAGTGAACCAGAACCAGATTTTGCAATCCTTAAAAATCGTAATGATGATTATTTATCATCTCATCCACAAGGATCGGAAATTTTGTTAGTTATAGAAGTGGCAGATTCTTCAATAGATTATGATCAAAAAGTAAAAATTCCTCTTTATGCTCAAGCTGGAATTTCTGATTATTGGATATTTAATCTATTTGATAATTATTTAGAATGCTACAGTAACCCATATCAAAACCATCAAAATAAATATGTTTATTTAAACAAGCGAATCATTTTACCAAATCAAATTATATCTTTACCGCATTTCCCTGATTTGACACTTGATTTAAATCGAGTATTCCCTAATTCAGACAAGAAAAGTATTTAATTAATCGTAGGTTGGGTTAAGCGACAGCGCAACCCAACAAAGTCTTGATAATATTGAATTTATTCACATCAACATTTTGATTCTAAAAATCAAACATATTAAAATAATTGATAAATCCCATATACTATTAAAAGATTTATCAGTCCCACTTCCAAAATTTGGAGTTAAAGACATGGTACAGCAACTTACCCCAGACACCAAAAAAGAAATCATCTACCCTGACAGCGATGGAAAGCCAATGGCAGAAAACACAGTACACTATGAATGGATTGTTAAAATCAAAGAAAATTTAGAAATTTTATTTTCCTCAAAAGATGATGTATTCATAGCAGGTGATTTACTGTGGTATCCTGTTGAGGGAAGCGTAAAAACTTGTCAAGCACCTGACGTAATGGTGATTTTTGGCAGACCAAAAGGGAGACGAGGTTCTTACAAACAATGGGAAGAAAACAATATTGCACCACAAGTAGTATTTGAAATTCTATCCCCAGGAAACCGTACCAAAGAAATGACAAAAAAGCTGCTTTTCTATCACCGTTATGGAGTGCAGGAATATTATATCTATAATCCAGAAACAGTTGAATTAAACGGACTTATTCGCAAACAAGAATGGTTAGAAGAAATCGAAGAAATCAACGATTGGGTAAGTCCGCATTTGGGTATACGTTTTGAGTTAACACCAGATATCTTAGAAATTTATTATCCTGATGGACGTAAGTTTCTCACATCACTAGAATTAAATCAACTTGTAGAACAAGAACATCAACGCGCAGAACAGGAACATGAAAAATATCAAGACTTGTTAGCGAAATTACAAGCTAAAGGAATTGATATTAACACTCTCTAGAACTTAAACTTAGATCCCCGAATTTCTAAAGGAGTTGGGGATCTGGAATGGACTAAATTTAACCAACTGCAAAATCTGTAAATTTTCTCACCAAAGGTTCATGAAATGCCAAAACAATATCTTCTTTTGGTACTCCTAATTTAACTAATTACCCAAGTTGCTAGTTATTAATTTTCGGAGCTTTTGTAGTCTGTAGGGTGCGTCAGACAGAATAATTTATGCTAAAATCACTAATTTTAAAATTCTGACGCACCTTACTATAATCTAACTAGCAACTCAATACTTGTCGGTTAAGCT
>NZ_JAYGHC010000006.1:114891-157624 GCF_034932285.1 Cronbergia sp. UHCC 0137 | reverse complement strand
CCGATAAGTATTGACTAGCAACTTACGTTAATTCATTTGCTATACCAATCTCAGTTCCATCGTACTGTATCCAAATCTTACCATTTTTGATATCAAGATGTAAAACACAACCATGCTGTCGTCGTCTATTTTTCCAACCAACATACATCAATTGATAATGATCACTAATCGTATCAAAAATAAGTTGTTTTTCAATATCATCATCCCTTGAACCTATTTGTGAGTGTTCTGTGATCACTTGTTGGACATAATTTCGATATTGCTTTAATTTTTCCATTCTACAATTACCTCCTGAATCGGATCATAAACGATAATTTTTAGTTGAGAACGTTGAACCCAATTAGTCGAGGAAAAATTCCCACCTAGATTATTAACGTCAGTTTGTTAAATTAAGTAAGGTGCGTCAGAATGTTAAATTTAGCGATTTTAGCCTAAATTATTCTGTCTGACGCACCCTACAGACTACAAAATATCCGAAAATTAATAACTGGTGTGGATTACTTAGGATAGACAAACTTAGTTTTGAAAGCGTTGGGTTGCATTTCATTTAACCCAACCTACAATACCAAATGCTGCGGGTTTATCATTTTTTAATACAGTTAACTAGAAAAGGAAAATATCAAAATGCACAAACTTCTCATATTTCATAACGAGAAACTTCTCCGTCAAGCACTAACCCACCGTTCTTATGTGAACGAACACCCAGGAGAACCTGAACAAAATGAACGTCTAGAATTTCTTGGTGATGCTATTCTTAATTTTTTGAGTGGTGAATATCTTTATAAACGTTATCCAGAACAAGAAGAAGATGAATTAACCCGTCGTCGTTCTGCATTGGTAGATGAAAAACAATTAGCAAAATTTGCTCTGGAAGTGGGTTTAGATTTTAGAATGCGCTTAGGACAAGGTGCAATTAGAGACGGAGGATATCAAAATCCGAATTTATTAAGTAGTACCTTTGAAGCAGTTCTTGGTGCTTACTATTTGGATAATGATTCTAATATTGAAGTAGTTCGCACAATTATAGAACCACTATTTGATTCTGTTTCAGAAAAGATTGTGGTATCTCGTTCTAATGTAGATTCAAAAAACCGTTTTCAGGAATGGGTACAACGTGAAGTTACTCAAAATCCCCCAAAATACACGACAGAACAAATAGGTGGACTTTCTCATGCACCAGAATTTTTAGCTAAAGTATTAGTAGAAGGAAAAGAGTATGGTGAAGGGAAAGGACGCAATAAAAAAGATGCGGAAAAAGCTGCTGCTGAAGATGCTTTAGCTAAATTGAAAAAAAAAGGATTATTGGAATAAGTCCTCAATGTCAATCACGACAAAATCTATGAACAAATACGCTTCAGTAATTTTAGGGCTAAACCTGCGTGTCATACTAAATAATTCCGCAACAATCCATAGAATTTTGGCTTCCCCCTAACTGAACCGTATTGGAATATAAAAATATGGAATAGGTGTATTTTTGTGGCGAGACAGTCTCAGATATTTAGGAAACCATGAGAGCTAATGTCATAATCATTGCCAGTGCCATGATTCTTTTAGTGTTTTTTAGAAAAACTCGTGAGGCAAAAAATAGAGGATCTTTGATAAAGCGAAATCCCCTTTTCGTAGTTTGTTGTTCCTTGTATTCGTGTAAAATCATATCATTAGTCCACTTTTCTTCATCTAACAAATTAGTGGCTAAAATAAAACGTCCTGCTTGATTACGATGGATATTAATAACGGTTTCATTTTCTACTAAATTTCCTTGAATATGATAAGTATAGTAACTAACTTCATCTCCTAATTTAGGTTTTCCCCGGCGTTGATAATGGGGTTTAGCTAAAATTTCTAGCTCGTCCAATAGATGATAATCGAGGGTTTTCTCAAAATCTTTTGCGATTAAAATACTTTTTTTCTGATTTTACCTGCTGAATGTGGGGTAAACACTGAGCATAACTAATAACTACCAGTATTCAAAAAAATCCGTCAACCGCCGAAAAAAATCCGTCTTGCGACTGAACAGGTATTTTAAATTATAGGCAAATTATTGTAGTCTTCTTGAGATAGATTTTTAATTTATGTGAGAAGTGATGTCAACAAAACTACAGTTATTTACAGGTTTATGGTTAGCTGGGGTAGTGGTTACGGCTAAACCTGTTTGGGCAATCCCTATGGTAAGTCAGTTAGGAACACCTACAACTACAGTCAAAGAATTAGTGTCACAAGCTGCAACTCCCCAATCTCTAATTATTATTAATAGAGTGCAAGCCAATCCCACTGACAAAGGTGTAGAGCTAATTTTACAGACTACTGCTGGTGAGCAACTGCAAATTACCGATCGCAGAGCTGAGAATAGTTTTATCGCTGATATTCCTAACGCTCAACTACGTTTAGCCAACGGTGATGATTTTAGATTCAGTTCCCAAAACCCAGTTCAGGGGATTACTGAAATAACGGTAACAAATTTTGATGCCAAGACTATTCGGGTGACAATCGCAGGTGCGGCGAGTATACCAATTGTGGAGTTACTTGATAGTCCCCAAGAGGGTTTAATTTTCTCGATAGCGGGTGCAGTAGCTTCTACACCATCACTACAACCGCAAGCAGAAGATCCTCAGCGTGAAATTCAAGCAGAACAACCATCAACACAAGGTGATCAGCCAATTGAATTAGTAGTGACAGGTCAGCAAGATAGCTATAGTGTACAGAACGCTGCGACTGCCACTAGGACTGATACACCCTTGCGGGACATTCCCCAATCAATTCAAGTCATTCCGCGTCAGGTGATTGAGGATCAACGCGCTACCCAGTTGAATGAAGCATTACGGAATGTCAGTGGTGTACAGCCATCCAACAGTGCAGGGAGAACACGCGATCGCTTCGTCATTCGTGGATTTGATGACTTCAATTCAGTAATTCGGGATGGTTTCAAAGAAAACACTTCTGCATATAGAGAAACTGCCAATATTGAACGCATAGAAGTGTTAAAAGGCCCTGCTTCTGTATTATTTGGACAACTAGAACCAGGGGGAGTAATTAATATCATTACCAAGCAACCCCAAGCAGAACCCTTTTTAACTATGGGTTTAGAGGCGGGAAGTTATGGCTTTTTCCGTCCGACAGTTGATTTTAACAGTCCTCTCAACGACTCTAAAACCTTGCGTTTGCGAGTTAACGCATCTGTAGAAGTTTCTGAGTCCTTCCGCGACTTCGACAAAGAGACTAGCCGCTTTTTTATTGCGCCTGTATTAGCGTGGGACATTGGCGATCGCACAAATTTAGTGTTTGACCTAGAATATTTAAAAGATTCTCGACCATTTGATCGGGGTTTAGTAGCATTAGGCGATCGCGTTGCTGACATTCCCTTCAATCGCATCTTAGGCGAACCCTTTGACTCTAAAGAAGTAGAAGACTTACGGATTGGTACTCGTTTAGAGCATGGCTTCAATGATAACTGGAAACTCCGCTCTGCTTTGCGAATTGTCTCCACACAAACATCTAGTTTTGTAACTGAACCCGATAGTTTGGATGAAGCCACAGGTTTACTATCTCGTGGTTTTGGTGTAGATCGACCAACACCTGATGAAACCTACGCTTTTCAAACTGATCTGATCGGTAAATTTAAAACTGGTGCAATTGAACACGAACTTGTAATTGGCTTTGACTTTAACCGCCAAACTAACTTCGTTGATGATCGCCGCAGCGCACCCGCACCCGCTATTGATATTTTCAACCCAGTCTATTTGACTGCTAAACCCAATATAGAATCAGATCCGTTTCGGGGTTTATTCGCAGCAGATAACATTGGTATCTATATCCAAGACCAAATTAAACTGGCAGAAAATCTCAAACTCTTGATTGGTGGACGTTACGATTTTGCCGAGCAGAGTTTCCTGAGTATTGTCGATGGCGTGAAATTCTTTGATATATCCGATCAAGCATTTAGCCCCCGTATAGGAATAGTATATCAACCAATTACTCCCCTCTCTATTTACACCAGTTATAGCCGTTCCTTCGCACAAAACTTTGGCATTCAACGGGACAATTCACGTATAGAACCAGAACGGGGGACACAATACGAAGTTGGTGTGAGAGGAGAATTTTTAGATGGTAAATTAATTACGAGTTTAGCGGGTTATCAGATTACTAAAACTAATGTTGCCACCCCAGATCCCGCAGATTTAAACTTCTCTATTCCCGTTGGCGAAGTGCGAAGTCGAGGGATTGAATTTGATATTGCTGGAGAACTGGCTAAAGGCTGGAACATTATTGCTTCCTACGCCTATACAGATGCCAAAATTACAGAAGATAATACTGATATCAACGGCAATCGTGTCAATCGAGTGCCAGAAAATAGTGCTAGTATTTGGACAACCTATGAATTGCAAAGTGGGGCTTTGCAAGGTTTGGGTATGGGTGCGGGATTATTTTTCGTAGGTGAACGTCAAGGAGACTTAAGTAATTCCTTTACCGTTCCCGGCTACACCCGCACTGATGCTGCTTTGTTCTATCGTCGAGACAACTGGAATCTAGGTCTCAATTTTAAAAACATTTTTGATGTTAACTATATTGAGTCCACCACATCCCGCACATCAATTGATGCTGGTATTCCTTTTACGGTTATTGGTTCGTTGTCTGTAAAATTTTAATTGGGGATGAAAGGCTAGAGACTAGAAGAGAAAATGTGTTGTTCACTTTTTCTCTCAGATTCCCTATTCCCTATTCCGTAATGAAAATGAATCACTTTTTTTGTGCTGATGAATCTCGACAAGTTAACGAGGATCCGATTGGTAGTGGTTGCAGACGACAGTGCTATGTGTTGATTGAATGTCCGCCCCCTTGGATGACTCATGAATTTGATTCTAAAGCTGTACCTGAAAATTTGCGATCGCTAGAAGCTGAATTTTACGAAGTCGAACCTGATGGAATTTTACTATTTATCTACAGCGAAGAATTACGGCAAAATTATCTAACCCGTATCCTCATTTTTCGCCCCATGATGGGTTATTCCGGAGGATATACCAAGCAAGAAATTCATGTTTCTAGTCTTGAGGATGTGGCAAATGTTCTCAAAGATTGGTTAGCAGGTAAAGATATTGGTGGTACAGATATCAATCCTCACACTAGAGATATCTTAGTTTGTACTCACGGCACTCATGATAAATGTTGTGCTAAATATGGTATCCCTTTTTATCGTCAGGCTAAAAAGATAGTAGCTGATTTAGCTGTAGAATCTGTACGAATTTGGCAATCTAGCCATTTTAGTGGTCATCGCTTTGCCCCTACTATTTTGGATTTGTCTCAAGGTAGATACTACGGTAAATTAGACTCACAAAGTCTTACAAATATTCTCACCTATACAGGGGATATTCACTGTTTAAAATCCATCTATCGCGGTTGGGGAATCCTCCCGTTTCCGGCGCAAGTCATGGAGAGAGAATTGATTTTTAGGCATGGTTGGCAATGGTTTAATTACAAAGTTAGCTGTTGTTTCATAGAACAAAGTGAAGATGAGTGCTTTAATTACATAGAAATTAGTACCATGCTTCCTAATGGTGATATTAAAACTTATCAAGCGGATGTGGTGGAAGATGAGAGCAAATCTCTTTATCTAATTGGAGATTGTAACGGGACTGAAGCAGAACGAATTTCAAAATACACAGTGAGTAATCTTATCCGAGTAAAATAAATGAAGTATTGGTTCAGAGGTATTAAACTGTTGCTACTATCATTATGTACATTGATTTTAGTTGTAGCTTGTAATAGTAGCACCCCTCAATTACAAAGTAGTGAAACTCCCGAAAATGTTGCATCAAATTGTCGTGTAATTCAACATGACGGTGGTGAAATTAATATTTGTGGACAGCCGCAAAAAGTTGTGGCTCTGAGTCCACCATTATTAGATATTCTGCTGTCTTTAGGGGTACAACCGGCTGGTTATGCAGAAGTGGATTTGTTAAACAGTAAAGTATTTGATAATCCCAGTCAGCAGATACCTTTTTTGGGCGATCGCGTCACAAGTAAACCTGTAAATTTAGGCGATCGCCATAATCCCTCTATAGAAACATTAGTGCAACTCAAGCCAGATTTAATTTTGGGTGAAAAATTCCAATTAGAGTCAAAATACAGGTTATTCTCTAGCATTGCACCAACAGCATTTTTTGACACTGGGGGCAAAACAGGATGGAAATCGGCGATGGAAGCGATCGCCCAGGGACTAAATCGAGAAGCACAGGCTAAACAGGCGATCGCATCTCATGATCAATTGCTGGAAACAGTCAAAAGCCAACTAGCACCAGTAATATCAGGGCAAACAATAATTGTGTTAGGCTGGCAAAAGGTTACTAATGAATCATTTATCTTCGCGCCTGATTTTGTTACCGGATTGTTAGAAGATTTAGGCTTTCAAGTGATTGTCGGAAAATCAAATAGACCAAGTGTTTCCATTGAAGCGATCGCAAATATTAAAGCTGATCACATTTTAGTGATGCCAAGTGGCGATAACACCATTGAGGATGCCAAACAACAATGGCAAAATCACCCCATCCTGCGTTTAATTCCCGCAGTCCAAGCTGAAAAGATTTACTTTATGGACTATCAACTAACTCGTATTCGCGGACCCATTGCGGCGGAGATATTTATCAATCAAATTCGGCAATTGTTGCAGTCTTAGATATCAGATTTTTCATTCTACATGAGATAATAACAATGCTTAATAAAATAGCCATGTATCATCCATGTCTTTCGACAATCTCTGCAAACTGCTATCAGAAAAACATCCAGAAAAATTCGCCAGTTGGGTATTAGGCACACCGCAAACAGGTGTCACAGTCCTGAAAACCGAATTGAGTATTGAACCCATCCGCGCCGATTATGTCACCTTTTTACAACTAGAAGGTAGGATTTTACACTTAGAGTTTCAAACCAAATTGGAATCCTCACCACCCCTACCTCTGCGAATGTTGGATTATTGGGTGCGGTTGTATCGGTTGTATCGCTTACCCATCACCCAAGTAGTAGTATTATTGCTTCCTCCCAAAGATGACATTGAAATTCCTACAGCCTTTACACTGGAAAACACTAGACACGAATATCGGGTAATTAAGATGTGGGAGGAAAACCCGGAACCGTTTCTTCAAGACTCGGCATTATTACCCCTAGCACCATTAACAGCCACCAATCAACCCCCAGTCTTGCTAGAAAAAATTGTGCAGCGAGTCAACCAAGTAGAGACAGCACAACGACCGGAAATTTCCGCCTACACCCAAATCTTAGCGGGGTTAAAATTTAAGCAGGATTTAATTAGAAGATTATTTCGGGAGGGTATGATGCGCGAGTCAGTAATTTACCAAGAAATTCTCGAAGAAGGCGAACAACGAGGGCGACAAGAAGGACGACAAGAAGGACGACAAGAAGGGGAAAGAAGTCTGGTTTTGCGTCAACTCACTCGCAAGTTAGGAGAATTACCCCCAGGGATGCGTGAACAACTGGAAATTCTGTCGTTGGAACAATTAGAAAATCTGGGTGAGGCTTTATTGGACTTTACCACTTTGTTGGATTTGGAGGTATGGTTAACCAATAAGTAGAAACTCAACCCCAAGCAAACTAGGGATTCTTGGGGTTCACTCAGTAACATCCGATAACTGAGGAATCAGGTAAATGATTCACTGGGGTTTAATATTGTTAACCATTATTGATTTAACTTAGGTTTATTAGTATAATTTCTCATTAAGCTAATGGTATTTTATAATGTAACAGAACTTACGCAAAATTATGAGAAAACGTAAAGCCTTCGGCATAGCTTCCGCTTAACCCATAGCGCATACCACAAAGGACACGTAAAGCCTTCGGCATAGCTAGAGCTTTCGGCACGCTACCGCCTTAGCGTCTCCCTTTGGCAGAAGTAAAGAAGGTTTCAGAGAGTTCTTGCGTAAGTCCTAATGTAAGAATAAATGAGGTGAAGGTGAAAGTAACAATAACTTTAAATGATATTCAAGAATTTTTTCCAGAAATTCAGCGCAAAACTGGATGTGACTATCAATCAATAGCGAGCGAAAAAATCTTAAAATTTCCTGAAAAGCTAGGTAAAGGACATATCCATAATTTGCATTTGCGTAACGGGATTGAACTATATTTTCAAAATTTACACTTAGAAGAAGATTTAATTATCCAAGCAAATACTAAATATTCATCTTTAGGGTTAGGTTTTTGTATTTCAGGTAATCTTGGGGCTGAGGTTGTTGGTTCCAAAATCGATCTGAGTGTAACAGCTGGACGTAATTTATTACTTCATAGTAATGCTTATAAAACAATTATGGAAATTCCGGCTAGACAAAATTTATTTTTAGTAGAGATGAGTATTGATCTCAAAATCATCCAATCTCTTGTAGAAGATGAATACGAGCGACTCTCTCCTGTTCTTAGAAGTGTGATTTCAGGTAAAGATTCTGGGCTACATTCTTGGTCAGGAATCACAAATCCGGCTATGGAAATTGCTCTGCATCAAATTATTAATTGTCCTTATAAAGATTTGACAAAAAAACTTTACCTAGAAAGTAAAACCCTAGAATTAATATCCTTAAAGTTAGCTGAGTTAACTGATAGTAAAACAGAAAGTAAAATTTATAAAAAATTACGAGCAGATGAAATTGAGAGGATTTATTTTGCCAGAGATGTTCTCATTAGCAATTTAGAAAATCCGCCATCATTGTTATCTCTAGCTCAGGCTGTGGGGTTGAACGACCATAAACTAAAATTGGGATTTCGTCAAGTATTTGGCACTACAGCATTCGGTTATTTACATCAATATAAAATGGAGCGATCGCGTTTTTTACTAGAATCAGGTTTAATGAATGTCACAGAAGTTGCATCTGCCGTTGGCTACTCTAACTTTAGCCATTTTACTGCTGCCTTTAAGAGAAAGTTTGGCATTAAGCCTAGTGCCTTAAAATCACGCTAAAGCAGAATTTCTGAATTTGTTCGTTTTGGGGTAATTTAAGATCCGTCTGCGGGTAGTAGCGATAATCATTGTCATCATAAACTCTCAACTATCTGAAATTGATGATTTCCAAAAAATGGAAGGGTGCAAAGAAATATGGACACTATACCTAAATCCTTGTGCATAGCAGGCTTGGGAACAATTATACCTGCTTTACTAGCGATCGCTTTCCCAGCCTATGCAGATATGACAGTGAATCGTGAACAAGTTACCACCCAAGCCGTAGAAAGTGAAATTATCTCCATCACCAACGTGAAAGTTAATTCCACAGATACAGGTATAGAAGTAATCTTAGAGACTTCCCAAGGACAAGCCCTAGAAGTATCGTTCGGTAATGATGGCAATAAATATATCGCAAATATTCCTAAAGCACAGCTAGCTTTGCCCAACAACAATACATTTACTCTCGATAATCCCACAGCGGGAATTACGCAAATTCAAGTTATAAATCAAGATAGTAACACTATTCGTGTGACAGTGACAGGCGATGAAAATTTACCCCAAGTCGAGTTATTTGACGATGATCAAGGTTTAATTTTCGGTGTTGTAGCCAGTACATTAGAAACCCAGCCACCAGAACAAGCTGAAAATGAAACCATTGAATTGACAGTGACAGCCCAAAAAACTGAACAAAATTTACAAGATACCCCCATCAGTATCACAGCAATTGGTGAACAAGAAATTGAAGATGCCGGAATTAGCAATATCCAATCAATTGCCAATAATACACCCAATTTTTCGGTATTTTCCTCATCAGGAGGTCGCAACTTTACTTTCTACAGTATTCGAGGTTTAAGTAATAGTAATTTTCTTTCTCGCGGTGATGTTGTTGGTTTTTATGTTGATGATGTTCCCTATGAATATGGCGGTTTTCTGGATCAAGAATTTCTGGATTTAGAACGAGTGGAAGTGCTGCGCGGCCCTCAAAGCACTCTCTACGGTAAAAATTCTCAAGGTGGTGTAGTTAATATCATTTCTAGAAAGCCAACTAACACCCCAGAAATTAAAACATCTGTTAGCTATGGTTCTTACAACTTACGCAATTTGCAACTTTCTCTCAGTGATGCAATTATTCCTGATAGACTATTTTTCCGGTTAGCAGGTGGTTATAAAGCACGAGATGGATATGGACAAAATATTTTAGATGGTAGCAATTTAGGTGAACAATCTTCTATAACTGGACGAGGACAAATCCTGTGGACTCCCTCGCCAGACTGGACTATTTCTTTGAATGCCACAGGTGCTTACAATAACGATAGTGGCTCTGCTCTTGCTGATCTCAATTCCCCAAACCGTTATGATACAGCTATCAATGATAATGGCTTTGTGCAACTGAGTACCAATTCCCAAGCATTGAGAATTGGCTATGATGGTGAAAGATTTCGCGCCACTGCAATCACAGTTCACCGAAAATTTAATCAAGATAGTGGTAGTGATGCTGACCTTTCACCTGTAGATTTAATTCGTAACATCAATAACTTTAGTTCTGATTTATGGAGTCAAGAAATTCGCTTCCAGTCACCTAGTAATGCCAATAAATTGCGCTGGTTGATTGGTGGTTATTATGAAACAACAACCTTTGATTATTTAGAAGCTTATAACTATACTCCCTTGGGTGCAGCTACCTTTGGTTTTCCCACAGTAGGTACTGATAGAATAGTTGCTAATTCCTCCTCTGATACTGTTGCCGCATTTACTCAAATTGACTATAAACCAATTGAACCGCTAACTTTAACAGCAGGATTACGTTATGAATCAGCTAATAGTAAAATTAGCCGTAATCGCAACTTTGAAGTAAATGGTATTTCTGCTTTCTCTACGGGAGCAAATTTTACTGATGAAAAAGTTTCTGGTAGTGAATTATTACCTAAAATTGGGGTGGAATATCGTTTTAATCCTAATCTTTTAGCCTATGCCAGTGCTACTAGAAGCTATAAACCAGGGGGTGTAAATTATCGCGCCGAAGTTGCAGATTCATTGCGATTTAATGCCGAAACTGGTTGGAATTATGAAGTTGGTTTGAAGTCTTCTTGGCTGGATGATAGTTTAATTGCTAATTTGGCAGTCTTTACCACTCAAATCAATAACTATCAAGTTGCACTGCCAGATCAGACAGGTTTTTTCAGAAATGTTGCTAATGCAGGTGTTAGTATTTCTGGGGCTGAGTTTGAGGTAAAAGCCAAACCGATACAAGGACTAGAATTAAGTCTTGGATTTGGTTATACAGATGGTAAATATACAGAATATACTAATCCCTTAACAGGTCAAGACTTTAGTGGTAATCGCCTAGCATACTCACCAGAATATACTTACAACTTAGCGGCACAATACCGCAGTTTAGGAGGAATTTTTGCCCGTTTGGAGTTACAAGGATTTGGCAGTTATGTATTTGATGAAGCTGCGACATTAAAGCAAAAACCCTTCGCTTTAGTTAATGCTCGTATTGGTTATGAAAAAGATAGTTATGGTATTTATTTGTTTGCCAATAATTTGTTTGATACTCGTTATTTAACATCTGCTTTTATTTTCCCCCCACCCAATGTTATCGGCAGATTTGGTGATCCAACTACCATCGGAGTACAGTTGAAAGTAAATTTTTAACTAATTTTTCCTAGTATCTGTGTAGATAACTGATATTAACTCATAACATGAAAACACAACAAAATTTCGGTTTATTGGGCAGTTTATATGTTGCTCAATACCTACCCATCGCTTTCTTTTTTCAAGCCTTACCTGTGTTCTTTCGTCAGCAGGGCGTTTCTCTAGACGCAATCGGTTTAATAATGTTTTTAGCTCTGCCTTGGATGCTAAAATTCCTTTGGTCGCCACTGGTTGATAGATATGGTTGGACGAAATGGGGACATTATCGCTCCTGGATTATTGCCATGCAAAGCCTTTTAGTATTGACCCTGATAACTTGTGCAGTATTTGACATTAAAGAAAATTTGTCAATGGTATTGATTGGCTTATTCTTGGTTTGTTTATTTGCTTCTACGCAAGATATCGCCACGGATGCCTTAGCAATTGGATTTCTCGACCCCAGCGAACGGGGATTTGCTAATGGTATCCAAAGTGGAGGTAACTACTTGGGTGGAATTATTGGCGGTGGTGGTTTGCTCATTTTACTAAATCTCTGGGGTTGGACTAATAGCTTACTGGTAATGGCGTTTTTGATTTTGTTGTTGATGATACCAGTTTTATTACACCAAGAACATCCTATCATCCGTACTACAGAAAGAAGGCCAAACTTTATGACTTTAGTGAATTTTTGTCGCCGTCCCAGAATGGGAACTTGGTTGTTAGTATTGCTACTATACATGATGGGAAGTAATAGCACTAATGTGATGTTTCGTTCTTTGTTGGTTGATATTGGGTTGTCGTTATCGGATATTGGACTATTAACCGGTGTAGTGGGATATAGTGCAGGCTTAGTGGGGGCAATTTTTGCGGGTTTTTTAATTAAGCCGTTGGGAAGAAAGCGGTCGTTGATTATATTTGGATTATTGCAAACAATGTCCGTGGCATCTCTGCTTTTACCTGCCGTGGGTTTTACTGCTTTGCCGGTTTTGTATTTAGTGGCGATCGCATTTCAACTAATTGTGAGTATGGCATATACTATTGTCAGCACAATCATGATGGATAACAGTAGCCAAAATACTCCAGGAACTGACTACACCCTGCAAGTAGCAGTTCTTTATATCGGTAGTTTGGCGATGTCTGGTATTAGCGGTTTTATTGCTGAAGCTATTGGTTACACAGGTTTATTTGCTGTAAGTACAGTAATTTGTTTGGTAAGTGTGGTAGTTACTGCCAAAATTTTTACTACTTTCCCTACTGAAAAGCTAGAAACTATTTAACTTGTCAACTTTAGAAAATACGTTTTGGGGTAAAAAAAATCCGTCTTGGGGTAGTGAGCAGAGTTTTAGCTATTTAAACTTGTAAACAATACAGCTTATCTGTGTATCGAGGTATCCATAATGAAAACTAAAGTCAACCTCGGAATTATCCAAGAAACATTATTAATTCCCCTCTGGGCGAGAGCCGCAGAACTACAACAACAAAACCCCATTATTATAGATCCTAAATCGGCGGAAATTCTCGAATCAATTGATTACAACTTTGATAAATTTGCGACTTCTCAAGATAGTCAAGTTGGCTGTTGCATTCGAGGGATGATCCTTGATAATTGGGTACGCAACTATCTAGAAAAATATCCCCAATGTACTGTAATCGAAATCGGAGCAGGATTAAATACTCGCTTTGAGAGGGTAGATAACGGTAAAGTGCGCTGGTTTGATTTAGATTTACCAGACTCAATGGCAGTCAGAAAACAGTTTTTTACAGAAACAGAACGCCGTCGGTTTATTACAGCTTCTGCCTTAGATACAGATTGGATTGCCGAGGTTAAATCTGTTAGTAATGAACCTTGTTTATTTGTAGCGGAAGGTGTGCTGATGTATCTTTCTGAAGTGCAAGTTAAGGAGTTATTTGCTAATCTTTTAGAACATTTTCCTAGTTCTTCGTTCGTATTTGATTCCATGTCACCGTTCATGGTAAAAAATCAAAAACATCATGACTCGATTAAATATACATCAGCTAAGTTTGATTGGGGAATTGCTGATATTCACTTGATTGAAAAGTGGAATCCTCGTTATCAAGTCGCTGAGGTTTTCAGATTTACGAATTTGTCATCTCAGTATTTGCAGCGTTTTTCTTTGAAAACTCGTTTCTTTTGTTATGTGCCTTTTTTACAAGATTTTTATCGTTTGGCTTTAGTGCAATTTTAGATTTTTTGGCAGGAAGTGAAATTTCTAAATTACACAATTCTATCCCAATTTAACCAGAATTTACGCAAGTACCGCAATTTTTTTTACTTGTAATAAGGGCTTCAGTCCTCACTACAAACTTAAAATAATATGCCGGAATTTACTCTGGATTTTTTATATTCTACCAACGCATAAATTCTTAATATAAAATCAAATGGAATCTACAAAAAATAATCAAAAAGAAACTGGTTTATGGGAAACTGTGAAGCCAGTGCAAGGGCGAATAATTGCAGCTATGTCACTGTCAGTTTTGAATACAATCACAACTTTAGTTGCATTATTAACAATTCCTGTGATTGTGCGGGAGTTATTATCTACTAATATCAATACCCAGTTTCTTTGGTTGTTAATTACAGCATCAGCTATTGCTACTGTGATTACTTTTATTTCCCGGACTTGGGCATTTCGGATTTCGCATATAGCGGCTTTCAAATTAGAAGAAATTATCCGCACGCAAATTGCCGAACATCTAGCGCGTCTACCCCTGGGTTATGTGGTGACAACTGGTTCTGGCACAATTAAAAAGATTGTTCAAGATGATGTTAAAGAACTCCACGCTTTTGTGGCTGATAGTACGCCCTTTATTGCTCGTGCTTATAGCGCCCCTTTAATAACTTTAATTGTCTTGTTTGTTGTAGATTGGCGCATGACATTGGCTACCCTTGCACCTGCGCCCATTGGATTAATATTTATGCGTTTAGCAATGCGAGATCATGCTAAAGAACGCCAAGCGTATGATGAGGCGAATGAGAAAATTAACGGTACGGTAATTGAGTTTGTTCAAGGGATGCAAGTTGTCCGCACTTTTGATGATGGCACAACTTCTTTTATTCGTTACAGTAAATCTTTAGATGATTTTACCCAACGTGTCAAAGCATGGACAGATAAAACTCAACTTGCTGGCCGTCTAGGTTTTTTAATTATGGCATCCTTACCCACTTTACTTGCTGTGGTGACAGTGGGGACTTGGCTAATGATTCAGGGAACATTGGATTTTCCGACTTTCATATTATTTTTGCTCCTTTCTTCAGGAGTGATGGAAGCTTTATTACCCATCATGTGGTTGTCTCAGTTTATCAATAAATCCGCCGCCGCCGCCAAGCGCATTGCTAAAGTGCTTGCAGAAACTCCGCTACCTGAACCAGAACATCCCCAGCAACCATCAGATACATCTGTTCGCTTTCGTAATGTGACGTTTTCCTATGGTGAAACTCATCGTCTAGCTTTAAAGGATGTCAATCTCTGCATCAAAGCAGGTACTGTCACCGCCTTGGTAGGTCCATCGGGTGCAGGTAAAAGTACCGTTGCTAAGTTAATTCCCCGCTTTTGGGATGTGGATGCAGGAACAGTAGAAATTGGTGGTGTAGATGTCCGAAAAATGACTACTGATACATTGATGTCCCAGGTATCTTTTGTCTTTCAAGATACTTTTTTGCTCTATGACACTATAGCAGCAAATATTCGTTTAGGGCGTTCTGATGCCACAGATGCTGAGGTGGAAGCGGCAGCGAAGGCCGCACAGGCACACGATTTTATTTTAGAATTGCCCCAAGGTTACGACACCATTGCCGGTGAACGTGGTACTCGTTTATCTGGGGGACAAAAACAAAGAATTACCATTGCCAGAGCAATTTTACAGGATAACCCCATTGTTATTCTCGACGAAGCCACAGCTTTTGCTGATCCAGAAAATGAAGCCTTAATTCAACAGGCGATCGCATCTCTGACTGTTGGTAAAACCCTAGTTATTATAGCTCACCGTCTCTCCACAATTATCAATGCTGACCAAATTCTCGTCCTCGATGGTGGACGCATTGTCGAAAGCGGTACACATCAAGAACTTGTGAATGCTAATGGACTCTATACCCGTTTGTGGGATAACCATCGCAATGCCCAAAATTGGGGACTGAGAAATTCACAACTGCAAATTACTTCTAAGTAGAGCGACAAATCCCACCCCGGAAATTTAGATTAAATCTGAGTTTTTGAATCACAAATTACGAATTACGAATTACGAATTACGAATCACAAATTACGAATTACGAATCACAAATTACGAACTACGAACTACGAATCACAAATTACGAACTACGAACTACGAATTACGAACTACGAATTACGAATTACGAATTACGAATTACGAATTATGATTAACAGCTTTCGGCGGATGATTGTAGCATCAGGTTCCTACGCCTCAAATTTACAAGAATCTCTCACCCTTTCTGTCATCGCTTCCATGATCCAAGGCATCATTTTTGCCCTTTTCTTTCCCCTCCTCACAGCCCTGATTGCGAATCCCATCGACACTAACCGGGTTTGGACATTAGTTGCTGTCATGGCATTTCTCGTCATCATCGAATTTGCTTTACGTTGGCATGAACTGCGTTTTGGCTGGATAGTTTCCCTTGATGCTGCCCATGAAATGCGATTGAAATTAGGGGAACAATTACGCCAAATGCCTCTAGAACAACTTAACCGCCGCCGTTCTGGTGATTTGAATGTAGTTCTAAGCGGTAATGTCACCGATTCTCTACTTTCTATCGGGAATATGGCAACCATGATCATCAAAACAATGGTTGTCCCCATAGTTATTATCTTTGTTACCTACTTCATTGACTGGCGATTAGCAACTGCTATGCTGGTTACATTTCCTTTAGCAGTTCCCATCTATCAACGCCAACGGGCTATTGCTGGTTCAGAGTTGCGAGAGATAGCCGTTGCTGATGCTAATAGCGCTTCCCGCATCATCGAATATGCTCAAGGTTTACCAGTGCTACGAGCTACCAAACAAATAGGCAAACAATCCCAGCGATTGCGTGAGGCCATTTCTACCCAACGTCAAACTCAAGTTCGCGCCCAGCGTCTGGGTACCATGCCCGCACTGCTGATGTCAACTGTGGTACAAGTGGGGATTATTTTATTACTAGCTTTGGGCGTATTGTACATTCTTCAAGACAGTATTGAGATTCCACAAGTCTTTGCCTTGATTGTAATTGCTACACGTTTTAGTGAACCTGTTGCTATCTTTGGCAATCTCACTACTATCTTTGACTTAATGGAAACCTCTTTGGAAAGAATTGAGGCGTTGATGGCAATTCCACCGTTGCCCATTGCTCAACCACCAACTACCCTAGATAAATTTGATATTGCCTTTGATGATGTCACTTTTGCTTATGCCGATCAAGATGAATCAGTATTACATGGTGTTTCCTTCCATTTACCAGAACGCAGCTTGACAGCATTGGTGGGTAGTTCCGGCAGTGGTAAGACAACTATTACCAAACTGATTGGTAGATATGCTGATGTCAAAAGTGGAACTATCAAAATTGGTGGTGTTGATATCTGCAATGTTGATGTCACTGAGTTAATGAGACATATTTCCGTAGTCTTTCAAGATGTCTACTTATTTGATGACAGCATCTTAAATAATATTCGCCTCGCCAAACCTGACGCAACTGACGCAGAGGTGGAAGCAGCAGCACGGGCGGCTAACTGTCATGAGTTCGTTTCTCGTCTACCCAATGGGTATAATACCAAAGTTGGTGAAGTGGGTGGGGCGCTTTCTGGTGGTGAGAAACAGCGAATTTCTATAGCTCGTGCTATTCTCAAGGATGCGCCGATTGTTCTACTAGATGAACCAACGTCAGCATTAGATACTGAAAGTGAGGTAGCAGTACAAAGGGCAATTGACCAACTTGTGGAGAATAAGACGGTAATTGTCATTGCTCACCGACTTTCCACTGTGACTGGTGCAGATCAGATTTTGGTGTTAGAAGCCGGAAAAATAGTTGAGAATGGCAATCATCAGGAATTGATTTCGAGTTGTGGGCGTTATGCACAACTTTGGCAGGCGCAGCAACAATCTCGGAGATGGAAAGTTTAGTTTGGAACAATTAGAAAATCTGGGTGAGGCTTTATTGGACTTTACCACTTTGTTGGATTTGGGGGCATGGTTAACCATTTGGTATAAATACAGATGGTACGACCCACGGTCACCATTGAAACCTTATCTCAACTGGATGCAGATATTATCATTGTCTCTACTTGGCTTGATCATTGGGATGGAACATATTATGACTAAACACACTTTATTTATTTGCACATCTTGCCAACGTTCATCAGAAGAAATGCCAGAACAAACACTCAGCGATGGTAAACGTTGTACAATACGATAATTACCTGATACAGCGTATTTCGTTCAAATGAGGTACAAGCTGGAATAATAAAACTCTTGTGGTGCAGGCATCTTGCCTGCTAAGTGTGTGCCTCATCACATGGGAAAGTGCTGTAAATATACTAAACACGGCTTAATCATTTGATTCTGTGGGTAAGGGTTTAGCAATGCTAAACCCCTACAAATCTGGGTTTTTCGTCATTTTGTAAAAGTCCATGTCCTAACCGTTTTTAGTATATTCTTTTTTGCCCTCTACTCTCATCTGAAATCAGCCTTCAGAATAGGGCTGGTTGACTGCTAAAACTTTATGAAAATTGGACTACGGCAATATTGGAACTTACTTGTAGAATATCTCAAACCCCAAAAAGCAAGGGTTTTCAAATTTGCGATCGCTCTCCTAGCCAGCATCGGACTACAATTAGTCAACCCCCAAATTCTCCGCTATTTCATAGACACAGCCGTAGCTGGTGGTTCAGGACAAAACTTACTCATATCAGCTATACTATTTTTAAGTGTAGCTTTAGTCACTCAACTCATTACAATTGCTGCTACTTATTACGGTGAAAATGTCGCCTGGAGAGCTACCAACGCCTTACGTGCCGACCTAGTTGAACATTGCTTAAAACTAGATTTATCCTTTCATAAATTCTCCACACCAGGTGAACTATTGGAAAGGGTAGACGGTGATGTTCACACACTTTCGCAATTTTTCTCAAGATTCACCGTTTACATCTTAGGCAATTTACTACTCATGTTAGGAGTAATTGTAGTATTATTTGTCGAAGATTGGCGGGCTGGGATAGCGATCGCCTTTTTTAGTCTCACAGCATTAGGAACTTTAATCCGTCTGCGTTCCATAGCCGTTCCCTACTGGAAAACCTATCGCCAAATTAGTGCTGATTTTTTTGGTTTCGTAGGTGAACAACTTGCTGGGATGGACGACATCCGCGCCAATGGTGCTAAAAGCTATGTGATGCAACGCTTCCACAAAATTTTACAAAGTTGGCTACCCATCTTTCATCAAGCCCGCTTTGCCAGTACAATTCTTTGGGGTACAACCAACGGAATCTTTACATTAGGAACAGCGATCGCTCTCAGCGTCGGCGCGTACCTTTGGAGTCAAAATATTATTACCATTGGCGCAGTATATCTACTCTACTACTACACCAACTTACTCAGCGAACCAATAGAGCAAATTCGCAACCAATTTGAAGAACTCCAACAAGCAGAAGCCAGTATAGATCGCATTCAAAATCTACTCCAAATCAAATCCCAACTTAGTCAAGGAGGCGAAACACAACTTCCTCACGGCGCACTTTCAGTCACCTTTGATCACCTTTCCTTTAGCTACAACGATGAAGGAGATGGGGACTTGGTACTGCAAGATATCTCCTTTCATTTACCTGCTGGACAACTATTAGGTTTACTGGGGCGGACAGGTAGCGGTAAATCTTCCCTAGCGCGGTTATTACTAAGATTATATGACCCAAAATCAGGCTCAATTCACTTAGGAGGCTTACCAATAAACCAAACTCGTTTAACAGATTTACCTCAAAAAATTGGATTAGTCACCCAGGATGTACAACTGTTTCAAACTACAGTTAGGAATAATCTCACCTTTTTCAACCAAAACATTAGCGACGAACGCATTTATGAAACCTTAGAAATATTAGGATTATCACAATGGTTGCATTCATTACCCCAGGGCTTAGATACAAATTTAGGTCCAGATAGTAGCGGTTTATCGGCAGGACAAGCGCAGTTACTCGCCTTTACGCGCGTATTTCTCAAAAATCCAGGTTTAGTGATCTTAGATGAAGCCTCCTCACGCCTTGACCCCATTAGCGAGAAACTGATAGAAACAGCCGTTGAAAAATTACTAACTGGACGTACAGGCATTATTATTGCTCACCGTTTAGCCACCGTCCAAAAAGCCAATCAAATCCTAATTTTAGAACAAGGTCGAATTAGAGAATATGGTCAACGCGAAGAATTAATTAAAAATCCCCAATCTCGTTTTAATCAATTATTACAAACTGGTTTAACTGATTTATAGCCTTTCCTGGCGTTGCTGATTTGAGGTATGACAATGATTTTTGATGATTTAAAAACCCTTCTCGAAACGTTCCATGGAACGTCTCTACACTTACAGCAATTTCCAATTCCAAAAGGTACATCTTAGCCCCCTCCTCGCTTGCGGGGAGGGGGTTGGGGGTGGGGTTCTTGTTCCAGGTTTGATGACAATTTGCTGTAAATTCATACTTGGTTTCAGCAACGCTATAGCCTTTCCTAATCCATCAAGGTACAAAATCATCTGCGTTTTCTTCTTTTTTACTCCTTTTGTACCAGAAGAGGATAGGTAATCTTATACTAATAAGGCAGTAACTACAAATGATTATGGTATCAACAAAAAAGCGTAAACATTGGGAATTGTTATGGCAACTAATTTGCTATAAACCAAAACTATATATCCTGGATAGTATTTACTGGATTTTAATTATGGGTTTGCCAGCCTTACCAGGTTTAATTATCCGGGAATTTTTCAATAGTTTAACAAACAAAACAAAATTGGAATTATCGCCTATAACTTTAATTGCCTTATTACTAGCTTTGAATTTAGGGCATATAGTAGTTATATTTGCCGGGCGAGTTACCAAAACACAGCACCGTTTTCTCATGCGTTCATTACTGCGACATAATTTATTAGACCGACTTTTTCAAAATCCCACAGCCCAGCCTATTGTTGTTAATCAAAACTCGGAAAAATCTGTGTCTCAAGGGGAAATAATTAGCTATTTTCGTGATGATGCCGAACAAATAGAAGATAACGTAGCATGGATATCCGAACTTTCAGGAGAAGGAATATTTGGTATTTTTTGTTTAGTGGTTTTATTAAGTATCAATGTACAGATGACACTGTTTGTATTTCTGCCATTAGTAGGAATGATAGCAATTATTCAACAAGCACAAAATCGAATTAAAAAATATAGAAAAGCCAGCCGACAAGCCACCGAAAAAGTTACAGGAATTTTAGGCGAAATATTTAGTTCAGTACAAGCGATTAAGGTAGCTGGTGCAGAAAAAAATGTATTGGATTATTTTCGGACTTTAAATGACCAACGCCGCCAAACTATGATTAAGGATAGTCTGTTTAATGCTATTCTCAAATCTTCTTTTCAAAATATGGTGAATTTGGGAACAGGAATAATTTTGCTTCTCGCTTCTCAATTAATGCAGAGTGGGGTTAATCAGTTAACAGTAGGTGACTTTGCTTTATTTGTTTATAATCTCTCATTTGTAACTGGCTTTTTTACTTCTGTTGGTGGTTTTATGGCATTGTCTAAACACACAGAAGTTTCTTTTGATCGGATGGCTAGTTTACTATCTGGTGCATCGGCTGATACATTGGTAGCCCCCAATCAACTTTATTTAAAGGATTTGAATAATTATCAGAAAGATTTACCAAAAATAGAACAACCATTGCGGAATGAAAAAGATCATCTTCAAACTTTAAAAGTTTCTCATTTAACTTACATTTATCCTGGTACAAACCAAGGAATTACAGATATCAGCTTTGAAATTCAGCGTGGTAGTTTGACTGTAATTACTGGTCAAATTGGTTCTGGAAAAACTACATTACTGCGTTTATTGTTAGGATTATTACCTATACAAAGTGGGGAAATTTACTGGAATGGAAATATAGTTGAAAACCCCTCCAGTTTCTTTGTTCCTCCTCGTAGTGCTTATACTCCCCAAATTCCCCAACTTTTTAGTTATACCCTGCGCGAAAATATTTTGTTAGGGTTATCTAAAGATGATTCTGACATAGCCACAGCTTTAAACATGGCTGTATTTGAACAAGATTTAGCAACGATGAATGAAAGTTTAGAAACTTTAGTTGGTTCTAAAGGTGTGCGCCTTTCTGGTGGACAAATGCAACGAGTCGCAGCCGCAAGAATGTTTATCCGTCAACCCGAATTAATGGTATTTGATGACCTGTCCAGTGCCTTGGATGTAGACACAGAATTAACATTATGGTCACGGATATTTACTAATAGCAATGAAGAAAACTCTTGGACACCAACTTGTTTAGTTGTGTCTCATCGTCCTTCTGTGTTGCGTCGCGCTGACCAGATTATTGTGATGAATGCAGGTAGAGTGGAAACCCAAGGGAGGTTTGAGGAAATTTTTTAGTAGAAAGGCGATCGCACAGGATACGAAACATCAGGGTTTGAGATTGGGGGCTGACCTCGCAATGACGACAATACGTTCATCTTGCGTAAGTCCTAGTAGAAAGGCGATCGCTATTCATGATCATCTCTCCACAGTTATTAATAATATTTTTTATTTACTCGCCTTTAAGTTTCCGACTATTATTTGGAAAATTGTACATTCTATCACGTTTGTAGTTCTACACATCATCATGTTCTTTTTGAGAAATATTCTCTAAACTTTGCTAATCTAGTTATAAATATTACCTTTAAAAGCGTACAACTAGAGATGAGTGATATCTTATCAATCAAAAATATGGATGAAATGTTTGAAGAAACAGCTATCAATAGTAATTTGCATCATTCATCTGACAATGACATAGTTTTGAACTATTCTGAATCTATTGGTCAAGGATATTGGCAGCGAACTTTCCTGCCTGATGGTATTTCCATAGATATTGAAAATAATCAATTCCTCAACCATATTATCTTGAAAGAACCAGCCGGTGAGGGATGGCCGGAAATAGGTTTTCGTTTATCAGGAAACCGTAAATTGTATACAGGTGAGGTGATGCAAGGTGGTCAAAACTTCTTGCACTTGTCGGATGTTAGTCGCGGAGGGATAACAGAGTGGGGAGGTAATCAAAAACATCTGAAAGTTGATATCAACCTCACGCCGGAAATATGGGCAATGTTGATGAATCAACACTCACAATACTTATCTCCACACCAGCAACTTCCGCTTTTCGGGGCTAAAAATGCACCATACTACGAATTACGAACCACTACACCTGTAATGCAGTCAGTGTTATATCAAATTCTCAATTGTCCCTACCGAGATTTTATCCGAGAAATTTATCTCCAAAGTAAAGCACTGGAACTTGTGGCATTGTGGCTGGCGCAGGAACTAGACTATCAACAGGTTAGCCAATCTACAGTCAAACTTTCCCCAGACGATATAGAACGTATTTACTATGCCAGAGATATTCTGATTACTAACTTACAACATCCGCCAACATTGCTAGAACTATCACGTCGAGTTGCGGTGAATGAACGAAAACTAAAGCAGGGTTTTCGGCAAATATTTGGGACTACAGTTTTTGGCTACCTGCATGATCATCGCATGGAACAAGCTAAACAAATGTTGGCAGAACAAAAATTGACTGTTGCCCAAGTAGCCCATGCTGTAGGCTATTCTCACCTGAGTCACTTTGCTGCTGCATTCAGAAAAAAAATTGGCGTAAATCCCAGTGCTTACCGATAAAAATAGTCCGTTTATGGATAAATAAAATCCGTCTATGGATAGACTCAGTACCCACATAACCATCAAAATACTTTCAGGATAGTTGAAAAATATTCCTAATTAGTAGGTGAAAATTTAGTTTTAATCTGCTTTTTAATGTGATGTAACTGTGGTTTGAGGGTGAGTACGGTGAATCAACAAATTTTGTATAGTCTTTGCTTAACAGGTATTTTATCTACATTGATTGTTCCTTCTGCCTCTGCTGAGGTGGTTCAGACAAAATCGAGCCTTTCGCAAGATACGCACAGAGCATTACGGGAACCTGTTGTTAATGCTAAATTACTTTCTCAAGTACCTAATTCCCCCACATTGGTGGAAGTGACAGGAGTGAAAGCTACTCCCACAGATAAAGGGGTGGAGTTGATTTTACAAACAACTCAAGGACAACAGTTACAAATCACTAATCGCAGTGCCGATAATAAC
Organism: Cronbergia sp. UHCC 0137; assembly: GCF_034932285.1. Classification (NCBI taxonomy): domain Bacteria; kingdom Bacillati; phylum Cyanobacteriota; class Cyanophyceae; order Nostocales; family Nostocaceae; genus Cronbergia; species Cronbergia sp. UHCC 0137. The sequence goes on along the minus strand of NZ_JAYGHC010000006.1, from coordinate 133,695 downwards.
TTTATCACAGATATTACTAATGCTCAATTGCGTTTACCCAGTAGTGATGGGTTTATTTTCCGTTCGGAAAAGCCAACTGAGGGAATTACTGAGATAACAGTAACAAACTTGGATGCAAATACTATCCGAGTCACAGTTATAGGAGAGGCGGGATTACCTACTGCGGAGTTATTTGACAGTGATGAAGGTCTGATTTTTGGCTTGACACCAGTTGTAACTTCTGCCCAGACTCCACAATTACCAGCAGCAGAAACAGAAACTCAAACAGAACAACCATCAACTCCAGACCAGCCGATTGAATTGGTGGTAACGGGTGAGCAAGATAGATACATTGTATCCAATGCTACAACTGCGACGCGAACAGATACACCCCTACGGGACATTCCCCAATCAATTCAAGTCGTTCCCCGACAGGTGTTAGAGGACAGACAGGTGATTCGCGCCTCCGAAGCATTGCGTAATGTTAGTGGTGTGCAGCGAGGAAATACAGTTGGTGGCATATCTGAGGTATTTAATATTCGTGGATTTCAACAATTTGGAGGGAGTCTCCGCGATGGCTTTAACTTTAGAAGTAATTTCTCTATTGCAGAAACGGCAAATTTAGAACGAATCGAAGTCCTCAAAGGACCTGCTTCTGTACTCTACGGAAACTTAGATCCTGGTGGTGTGATTAACTATGTTACCAAAAAACCGCTTTCAGAACCTTTTTATGCTGCGGGATTGCAGGTTGGAAGTTTTGGTTTACTGCGACCAACCATTGATTTATCAGGCCCCTTAAACCCAGAGCGGACACTGCTTTATCGGTTAAATACGGCTTATGAAAAAGGAGGAAATTTTCGGGATTTTGACACAGAAGTTGAGAGATTTTTCATTTCACCTGTAGTTACTTGGAAGATTAGCGATCGCACTGACCTCAGACTTGAATTAGAGTATGTAAATGATCAGCGTCCATACGATCGGGGATTAGTTGCTTTTGGTACAGGCATTGCTGATATTCCCTTTGACCGAGTTTTGGGTGAACCAGACGACTTCAGTGAAAGAACAACTTTTTTAGCAGGATATCAATTAGAGCATCGCTTCAACGGGAATTTGACGCTCCGCAATCGCTTTAGATATTCTTTTCTTGACCAAACCTCTAATCAAACCGAATTACTCAGACTCAACGAAACTACTGGGGAACTGAGTAGAGAATTTTCTCGTAATGAACAGCAAATAACAAATTATGAATTACAAACCGATTTAGTAGGAAAGTTTGCGACCGGATCAATCCAGCATACCCTATTATTTGGTGTTGATCTATCTTGGTTAAGAGACCCTTTCACATTTCGTGGAGAATCTGATTCTTCTTCTAGCATTAATATTTTCAATCCTGTTTATGGAACTGTTTCCAGACCTAGTAGAGATGAATTTCCAGTTATATTTCCTTTTGAAACTCAAACAAATACTCTTGGCTTTTTTCTGCAAGATCAACTTACACTAGCTGAAAACTTAAAACTCCTAATAGGTGGACGCTTTGACACTATCGATCAAAACTCTACTGATAGTGAACGAGAAGACCAGGCATTTAGTCCACGAGTGGGTATCGTTTATCAACCAATTCAGCCAATTTCCCTGTATGCCAGTTTTAGTCGATCATTTCAACCTAACTTTGGAACTCGTGCAGATGGTTCCCTGCTTGAACCAGTGCGCGGTACACAGTATGAAACGGGCGTTAGAGGCGAGTTTCTTAACGGTAGGTTAATTACAAATCTAGCTGCTTATGAAATCACCAGGAGTAATCTTGCAGTTACTGATCCAGATAATCCAAATTTCTCCATTCCATCAGGAGAGCAAAGAAGCCGGGGTATTGAGTTAGATGTTACAGGACAAATTCTGCCGGGATGGAATTTGATTGCTTCCTACGCTTACACCGATGCCAGAGTTACCAAAGATGACAATCTACAGCCCGGTAATTTGCTAGATGGTGTGCCGTTTAATTCAGCCAGTTTGTGGTCAACTTATGAGATTCAAACAGGTGATTTTCAAGGCTTAGGATTTGGCTTGGGTTTATTTTATGTGGGTGAACGCCAAGGTGATTTGAATAACTCTTTTCAAGTACCTAGTTATGTGCGTACTGATGCCAGTATATTCTATCGCCAAAATAACTGGCGGGCTGGTATTAACATTAACAACCTTTTCAATGTAGATTACATCGAAGCTACTGGCCAGCGTCGGGATCGCATTCATCCTGGTGCGCCGTTCACAGTCAGAGGAACGCTGTCAGTGGAATTTTAGATTGTCCTGCACTTCGAGTATAACTAAATCAAGATTTCAAAATGTATAAAATTCGTCGTGGGCTTAGGTTATTTGGGTTAACACTTCTGGCAATTGTGCTGTTTTCTGCTTGTGTTAATAATGTCTCACAAAACTTAACTAGCTCTAATGAGTTATTGCCTTCACAGTGCAGAATAGTCAAACATCTCATGGGTGAAACCTGTGTTCCTAATGACCCACAACGGATAGTAGTGCTAGATGAACCAAGCTTAGAGATTGCATTGACTTTAGGTCTCAAACCTGTAGGTACTTCTGTCTTCTTTGGAGATGTATCTGCTGGAAATATACCTGCTTACTTGCGGAAAAAAGTGCAAGAAGTGGCGATGGTTGGTGAGTCTGGAAAACCGAATTTAGAAAAGATTTTAACGCTCAAGCCAGACGTAATTCTTTCTGTTTCTAATTTCACACAAAAAGGAAGTTTATATAATCAGCTATCGCAAATTGCACCGACAGTTACTTGTGAATGGTGGAATGGTAAAATTGTTCGTTGGCAAGAATGTTTTAAATACTTCGCTGAAACATTGGGTAAATCATCTGAGGCAGATATTGTCGTCAATGATTATCAGCAACGGGTAACAAAGTTACAACAGAGATTAGGCAATTCTCTCAACACCACAGAGGTTTCACTCGTCAGAATTTACGCAGATAGGATTCGCCTGCGGGGAGAAGGACAAGGTATATCTAGCATGATCATTCAGGATGTGGGCTTACCTCGTTCTCCCATTCAAAAAGAGGGAATTGATATGTCGATGGAGAGTATTAAATATGCAGATGGGGATGTGATGTTTCTGCAACGGCATCCACAAGCAGATAAATATCAATACATTCTTAACCATCCTTTGTGGCTTCAATTAAATGCAGTTAAGTCAGGCAAAGTCTATGAGGTAGGTGATGATTATTGGCACGGTGGCAGCTACATCGCCGCCAATCTCATTCTTGATGATTTGTTTAAATATTTAGTGAAGTAATCATCAATATGTCAGCCAATAAAACTCAAAACAATTGTCGTTTTTGCTCCGAGATTTCCCAAGCTAACGGTGAAGACACCATTGGTTCTGCTATAGCAGTAACACAATACTTAATTGTTGAAGCTGCACAACCTTGGCCAGATAACTTCTGGATTGAACCTGACCCTATGCGACAGGGGTTATTAGCAGCATTAAATTTTGTTTGCGAAGATAGTAGAAAAATTCGAGTAATAGCGATCGCACCAGACAAAGAATACTCCAATCCAGGTTATACTCGTTTATTATACTATCGCCGACCAGCCAAATTTTTTGCCCAATTTGAGAAACATGAGTTTATCCTACCTCATGCTTTAGTGGGTTCTTTAGCATTAGCTTTACTCAAAACTCCAGGAGAACTAGCAAACTTTGACCAATATCGCCAACAAACAAATCACATTCGAGAAATACTCGTTTGCAACCACGGCAATGTGGATGTGGCTTGTAGTAGATTTGGTTATCCCATTTATCAAAAATTACGTTCTGAATACGCGACTGCAAATAATAATAACTTACGTTTTTGGCGATGTAGTCATTTTGGTGGACACGAATTTGCACCTACCTTAGTTGACTTACCCCAAGGACAGTATTGGGGTCATTTAAAACCAGAAATTTTAGATTTATTAGTCCGACGTAATGGGTCAGTTAAAGAACTATATCCCTACTATCGAGGTTGGGGTGGTTTATCCTTCTTTGAACAAATTGCCGAACGAGAAATTTGGATGCTTGAAGGTTGGAAATGGCTGGAATATCACAAAGTCGGTCAAGTTTTAGCCAGTGATGAAATTAACGAAGAATGGGCTGATGTTCGCATTGATTTTACCACAGCCGATGGAAACATTAGCAGTGCATATCAAGCGAGGGTGGAGATGAAAGGCTCAGTTATGACAGCCTGGAACTCAGGAGAACAGCCATCTTTAGAGGAAGTCAAGCAGTATCAAGTCCGTAATTTAGTGAAATTGGCATGATAAAAAATGGACACGCGCAGCTTTTCTAACTTCTGCAATGTCTAATTCCAGTGCTTCTGCTACCTGTTCTAAAGTCAAACCCAACTTCAATAACCCAGGTACTGCTTCGAGTTTACCCTTACGCTCTCCGTCTTCCAAGCCTTCTTGGTAAACCCTGGTTTGTTTCAAATCACCTAATCCTAACATTGCCTGAATCTGATAATTACTACTTTTGTTGCTCAGTTGATTTTCGTGCAGCTTTCCTAACTTCTGTAATCTCTAATTCCAGTGCTTGTGCTACCTGCTCCAAAGTTAAACCCAACTTCAATAACCGAGGTACTGCTTCGAGTTTACCCTCAAGTTTACCCTCAAGTTTACCCTCAAGTTTACCCTCAAGTTTACCCTCAAGTTTACCCTCAACGCGCCCCTTACGCTCTCCGTCTTCCAAGCCTTCTTGGTAAACCTTAGTTTGTTTCAAATCGCCTAATCCTAACATTGCCTGAATCTCCGCTTGACTTTTATGAGGAAACTTATAAACAATGATTGTCTCTATTAATTCTACTAATTTTCTCCTGACTTGTTGATCAGGAACTTGTCTACTCCTCTCAATTAAACTTCGCGCTTTTACACTGGCTTGTTCTGGTGGTTCAACTACCAAGGTGAGAGTTCCTAAACCAATTGATTGATTAGTTAAGTCTCTCAACTCATCTAGGTAAATTACTTGCACTCGTTGACTTTCAAAAAACTCCCAATAGCGTATCGGGATACCAGGATCGAGGCGGCGACTCATCCAAATCACAGTTCCTCGCCAATCATTCCGTATTTCCGTCTTATCCAGATACATAAAAATTTCCGTGAGAAGACGAGAATACAGTCCGGTATCAGGTTGAAACTGAAATTCACTGAAATGAATGGGACGTTCTAAGTCTGGCTGTTTTGGTAAAAATGCTCCATCAATCCGAAAAGCTGTTTGCTTGACTTCTACTGATAAAAATTCATAAGCTTCTGCTTCCATTGGAGATTGACCGAGCAATTCAAAGAAAACCCCAGGAAATGTTTTGAATAGTCGGTAAAGAATTGAATCAGTTTTCACACATTCACAAAAACTACATAGCTAAATCAATATATCAAAATATATTCGCACTAAATAGGCATAATTAAGCGGAAAATATGAAAATTGGACTACGACAATACTGGAATTTACTTGTTGATGATCTCAAACGCCAAAAAAGAAGAGTTTTCAAATTTGCGATCGCCCTCCTGGCCAGCATACGGACTACAATTAGTCACAGGAACAGCGATCGCTAATTCCAACTTAGTCAAGGAAGCCAACAATAATTTCCTCAAGCCACTAGACAACACTGTTATATTCTGATACACTTACTCTCAAAGCTATTTGATAAAATTTAGCTATAAGACTTCTTGCAAAAGTCGTGATTTTCAAATTCTTCTTTGCGTCTTTGCGTGAGCTTTTCAAGAATATTTTTGGCGACACCAAAGTATTTATGCAAGAGGTCTATAGCTTCCTCGGTTAATTGAGATAAGGTGTTTTTTAGGGTAGCGCATGACGAATATAATTTCACTCGTAGATTACCAAGAATTTTGGAGAGAACGCAATCAAAATACTCAACAACCAGACCCGTCAGACCCCTCTGATACCATTAATATATGTCCTCAACAATTTGGTACTGGATATGAACGTTGGATTGAACTGCGAGACATTAGTTTATTAATTATTGATGCAGAATTTCACCATGATTTAATGATAGAGAAAAACTATTCAGATAGTTTTATTGGTGGGTTAGAATTTGGATTTCATCTTTTAGGTACTTGGAATAATGTTCATGCTGGAAAAAACTTCTTTCAAAGTGGAAGTCTATACCAAAACAATACATCAGAATTATTGCGATCGCAGCGACTTTTAAAGGTCGATATCCATCCCGAATCCCCTAAATTACTCCAGAGTTTTATTACGAGTGGCTTAGATCTCAAATCTCCAGAAATCCTCAAAAATCTCATTGAACCAGACCAAAATCCACATTTTCAAATAGATTATACCACTCCAGAAATGCGATTTATCCTAGAACAAATTATCAGTTGTCCTTTTACTGGCTTAATAAAAAAAATTTACTTAGAAAGTAAATGTTTAGAAATAATTGCCTTAAAACTGGAACAATTAACAGCCAAAGAAAGTAGTTTCACAAAACCCACCACTTTAAAACGAGATGATATTGATAGAATCCATTATGCCAAGGAAATTTTAACAGAAAATTTAGAGAATCCCCCTTCTTTAATAGAACTAGCCAGACAAGTAGGATTAAACGACTATAAACTCAAGTTAGGCTTTCGCCAAATATTTGGTACAACTGCATTTAGCTACTTGTGCCAACAACGCATGGAAAAAGCACGGCAACTACTTTTAGAAGGTAAAATGAATGTCAAAGAAGTAGCACTTGCCGTTGGATATGCCAATCAAAGCCGTTTCGCCACAGCTTTCCGTAAGCAATTCGGCACTAATCCCAAATCCTATGATTTATTACTGAGAGCCTAGAAAACAACTAATATGCAGCTATCTGCTATCAATTTATAAAAATCCGTTTGAGGCGCAAAAAAATCCGTTTAAGGTTCAATCAGGTCTTCAAAGTGACATCAATTGTAGATTAAACTTCTTGAGAAAGATTCTTAGCTGCTAAAATTACATCCTCTGGAATAAGAAGCTGGTCTACATCAGAAGACCAGTGCAATTATTTGGCGATAAATATTCTGAAAAGAGTAATTATTATCAACAAAGTATTGGATCACAGTTTAGCTGTGAAGATTTCAAAAACTTAAAAAAACTATGTTTACAGGTGTAGGGGAAGGAGTCACAAAAATGAAGTTAGAGTTAATTAACCAGATAAGTTCGGCAGGATTAGCATTAGCTGTTATTGGCAGCTTAATCCAACCAGCCTATGCAGAAAAGCCAACACAAGAAATATCTAGCGTTGAAGATAAACAACATTATTCAACCAGTGCCGCGCAACTATTAACACAAAAGGTAGCACAAACTGGCAATACATCACCCACCAAAATCACAGGTGTTAAACTCAACACCACTAATAAAGGCATTGAATTAATTTTAGAAAGTCCTAATATAGAAGCAATTCGGCCAGTCAATAAAAGCCAAGACAATAACTTTATAGTAGAGATACCGAACACAGTCCTATCACTGGGTACACAAAACTTTTTTAACCAAACAAATCCAATTTCCGGTATTACCAATGTCAGCCTTACTCAAATTAAACCTAACACCGTTCAACTAACAATTACAGGTGAAAAAGGTGTACCAACAGCAGAATTATTTGATAGTGATGAAGGCTTAATTTTTGAAATTACACCCGTTGCAGAAACACCAACAACTCCCCAATCAGAAAATCAAACTCAACCAGAACAACCAACCGCTTCTCAAGAACCAATAGAACTAACAGTTATAGCCACACCAGAAGCAGGTTATTTAGTTCCCGAAGCCACAACAGGTACAAAAATAGAAGTTCCTTTACGAGATGTACCCGCATCTATCCAAGTTATACCCAAAGAAGTAATTCGCGATCGCCAAGTTGTCAGACTCAACGAACTAGCAGATAATGTTAGCGGTGTACGTCCTCAAGGTACTTTAGGTGGACTAGCATCCCAAGGTTATTTTATTCGGGGTTTTAGCACAGAGTTTGAAGCCCTGCGTGATGGTTTTAAAGATTTTGGTTTTACCAGTCCCCGTGATGTAGCCAGTGTTGAAAGAGTAGAATTTCTCAAAGGTCCTGCTTCCGTTTTATATGGAAGTGCTAACAATCCCGGTGGTGTAGTCAACACCATTACTAAAAAACCTCTATCAGATCCCTTCTATCAAATTGGTGGTACATTTGGGAGTTATGATTTTTATCGTGGCACAATTGATCTGACAGGTCCACTCACAGAAAATAGGGCAGCACTTTATCGACTCAACATAGCCTATGAAAATGCTAACAGTTTCCGGGATTTTATTGAAAACGAAAGTACATTTATTAATCCCGTTGTTAGCCTAAAAGTAGGAGAAAACACAGATCTCACCTTTGCTTATGAATATCAAAAATATAACTACACCTTTGATCGGGGTTTTCCTTCCAATAACACAGTAATTTTTGATCTTCCCATTAATCGCTCGTTAGATGAACCAAATATTCAAGATTCTGAATATAAATCCAATAACTTTACCTACGTTTTAGAAAGCCGATTTGGTGACAACAATAACTGGAAATTTCGCCAAGCCTTTAACGTCTTGAGTGTGACTGGTGCTTCCCAAGGTGTACAAGCTGATGCCGTCAATGAAGATGGGCAAACAGTACGCCGCAGATTCCGTCGTTCTGAAAGTGACCAAACAAACATTACTTTTCAAAATGAAATTAGTGGTAAATTTAATACAGGCACAATTCGCCATAATGTTTTAGTTGGATTAGAATTTGCTAATAATCAATTCCAAAGCAATTTTTTCCGGGGTAATATTGCCGACCTAAATATCTTTAACCCAGTCTATGGCGCACAACCAGAACGTATACGTCGGACATATATTGGGGAATATGGTGGGGAAAATGTCGCACTTTACCTACAAAATTTAATTGAACTCACACCCAATGTTAAATTCTTAACTGGTGGCCGTTTTGATTGGGTAAACTCCTACGACCTCTACGAAGATGCACCAGAATTTAACAATAGAAACTCAGATTCAGAATTTTCTCCCCGTTTAGGTATAGTTTATCAACCTACAGACACCACCTCAATTTATGCCAGTTGGACAAATGCTTTCAACCCGCAATATTTTGGCAGAAACCGCAATAATGAACAATTTAAACCAGAAACATCTGAACAATTTGAAATAGGAATTAAACAAAATTTTCTGGATAATCGCCTTTCTGCAACATTAGCCTTTTTTGATATTACCAAGAAGAATGTATTAACTACTGATCCGGTAGATACTGATTTTAGTGTCCAAACAGGTGAACAAAAAAGCCGGGGAGTTGAACTAGATATAGCGGGAGAAATTACACCCGGCTGGAAAATCATTGGTACTTATGCTTACATAGATGCTTATGTTAGCGAAAATAATGATTTAGTCCCCATAGATGATCCGTCAGCTTTATTAAATGATCAGTTACCTGGCGTACCTTATCATAGTGCTAGTTTATGGACTACTTATGAATTTCAACAAGGGAATTTACAAGGTTTGGGACTAGGATTAGGATTGGTTTACGGCGGTGAACGTGAAGCCTCTTTACCCAATCAAATTCAAATTCCTTCTTTTCTGAGAACAGATGCTAGTGTATTCTACAAACGAAAAAATTGGCGATTTGCTCTCAACTTTAAGAACCTTTTCGATACTAAATATTATGAATCTCAAAGAGTCTTTGTTGTTCCAGCCGCTCCTCTTACCGTAATTGGCAATATTACCTTTGAATTTTGATTTATGTAGAGTGGGTATTTCTAAGTCAGATTCTCTATCAAAGAGAATATACTCAAATGCCCACTCCACAGGAGCAGAAAATAATTAAAAATACAAAATTCTTCAGATAAAAATTAGTTCATGAGTAACTAAACTGTTTTAAGGATATAAACTAAGATGATAAAGATTTGCAAAAAGCCGATCGCCCTCAAATTTGATCTGTAAGGATTAACAATGGATACTTTTTTCTGTGCTCAACAATCCCGTCAATTTGGAGAAGACCCAATTGCTAATGCTGGTACTTGGCAAACCTATGTTTTTGTAGAATGTCCTACCCCTTGGCCTACAGAAGCATTGAATTCCAAACCTATTCCTGAAAACTTACGTACTCTCAGACAAGAATTACAAGAGAATGATGATTATATCGAATTTTTCCTCATTTATAATGAAGAAATAAAAAGAGATGATAGTACACGAGTGATCATTTATAGACAAGAAACAGGTTTTGCTCAAGGTTATTATCAATATGAATTTTCTGTAGTGAATATTGATGAAGTAGCCCCAGCTACCAAAACATATTTACTTGACAAATCTAGAGATATTTACTCTTTACGACCTGCAACTAGAGATATCTTTATCTGTACTCACGGTAGTCGAGATAAATGCTGTGCAAAATATGGTAATCCTTTCTACAGAAAAGCAAAAACTATAGTTAATGATTTATCACTATCTAATGTTCGTGTTTGGCAGTGTAGTCACTTTGGAGGACACAGATTTGCACCCACAGCCATAGATTTTCCTAGTGGTAGATATTACGCCAGATTAGATGAAACCTCATTCACATCAATCTTAAAATGTACAGGCAATCTTGATTTTCTTAAAAATGTTTATCGGGGTTGGGGAATTTTACCAATGACTGCACAAGTTTTAGAAAGGGAAATGATTTTTAGGTATGGTTGGGAATGGTTTAAGTATAAAGTCGCTTGTCGAGTCATAAATCAAAGTGATAATGAAGAATTTAGTCGGATAGAACTAAGTTTTATTAACCCAGATAGCAATCTGATGAGTGTAGAGGCTGATGTAGTAATTGATGATAGCAAAACATTAAATCTAATTGGCCACTGTGGTGGGGAAAAAGCAGAATTGGTATCACAGTTTCGGGTTGAAAATTTATCAATAAACACTAAATTAATTCATTGCTAACTATGATGAAAATTCGCTTCTACTTTATCAAACTATGCTTTGTGATAATTATATCAGCATTAATAGTCACTGCTTGTCATAGTGTTAAATATCAAGATTTAACTTTATTGCAACCAAGTTTATCAAATACCGAATGTAAATTAGTAAAACATGAATTAGGTGAAACTTGTGTTTCTCTAAATCCTCAACGTATTATTGTTACAGAACAAGTATCACTAGAAGCTTTAATTGCATTGGGTTTAAAACCAATAGCTACAGTAGATACGGCTTTTATAGCTAGTAAAACTAATTTTCTAAAAGGTCAAATGAATGATATACATTATATAGGTAAAGAGAATCAGTTTAATTTAGAAACTACATTGAAATTACATCCAGACTTAATTATTGGTACTTATGGTATTAATGCAAATAATTATAAATTATTTTCCCAAATAGCACCTACAGTTAAATTACAAAATGTCCATAGTCAATGGAAGGAAACTTTGATAAGTCTTGCTGATATAGTAAATAGAACTGCAACAGCTAAGACATTATTAGTCGAATATCAACAACGTCTAGAAAAATTACGCACAACTTTGGGAGAGAAAATCAATGCACTAGAGGTTTCTGTGGGTCGCTTTCACGGTGGTAATAAAGTTCCTGCATTTCGTTCACAATATTCTTTTCCTGGCAGTATTTTGACAGAGTTGGGAATTTCTATGCCAATTCATCAACGTCAATTAATTAAAAATCCTGATGATACTGTCGTAACACTTAGCTTAGAACGGATAGACTTATTGGATGCTGATGTTTTATTTGTAGCGGTAGATCCTGGTGCTAGAGAAGTATTTCATCAATATCAAAATAGTCGTATTTGGCAAACTATGAATGTGGTGCAGAATCAACAAGTTTATAGTGTGGATTCTAGTTATTGGATTTTTGGAAGTATTCTTTCAGCTAATGCAATATTAGATGATTTATTTAAATATCTTACTCAAGTCAAAATATAAGACCTCTTGCATAAATACTTTGGTGTCGTCAAGAATATTCTTGAAAAGCTCACGCAGAGGCGCAAAGAAAAATTTGAAAATCACGACTTTTGTAAGAAGTCTATAGATAATTAATACTTCTCGGTTAAGGAGTGTAGAGACGTTCCTCATGTAGGGATTCTCGGCTCTACAGGGGTTTTCGGTTCACAAATTTGCTTAACCGAGCAGTATTGTTTTGTATTGAATTTGAATGATTAGGACTGGCAAGGTTTTGACTCTATCCGAATGTGCAATTTAGAAGTTGTTTTGCTTAACACCTTCATTTACTGAATTTTGGCATGAGCCGCCAAAATAATTTTCTCTGTTTCCTCCCAGGAAATACATTTATCAGTTACCGAAACACCATATTGTAAATCCTCACGGTTTCCAGTAATTGGCTGACTACCTTCATATAAATGCGATTCAAGCATCATACCCACGATTGAAGTATTACCATCAATTATTTGCTGAATAATATTTTCAAAAACCTTTGGTTGTAATTTGTAATCTTTATTTGTATTGCCATGACTACAATCAATGACTATTCTTGGTGGTAAATTTGCCGCCTTTAATTGTTCTTCAACAAATTTAACATTCTCAACATCAAAATTAGGCTGATTGCCTCCACGTAAAATTACATGGCCATAGGCATTACCCCTAGTTTGAAAGACACTAACTTGTCCCTTTTGATTAATTCCCAAGAAATTATGGGGACTTTTAGCTGATTGCAGCGCATTTAATGCTACTTGAATATTACCATCAGTTCCGTTTTTAAAACCCACAGGCATAGAAAGACCACTAGCCATTTCTCGGTGAGTTTGTGATTCAGTTGTCCGCGCTCCAATTGCTGACCATGCAATCAATTCGCTAATATATTGAGGAATGATTGGATCAAGCGCTTCAGTAGCTGTTGGTAATCCTAATTCTGCAAATTTTAATAACAAACTACGAGCAATTAATATACCCCGTTCTACTTGAAAAGAATCATCCATATCTGGATCATTAATTAACCCTTTCCAACCTACAGTTGTTCTGGGTTTCTCGAAATAAACTCTCATAATTAGTAGGAGTTTATCCTTAACTTTCCCTGCTAAAGATTTTAATTTTTCAGCATATTCAATTGCAGCTTTAGGATCATGAATTGAACATGGACCAACTACGATAAATTTTCTGCTATCTTGAAAATCAAGAATGTGTTCTATTTCTTGTCGTGATTGTAAAATAGTCTGTTCAGCAGACTTAGTTAAGGGTAATTTTTCCTTAACTTGATTAGGAGTTAATAAGACATGAGAACTTTTAATGTTTGTGTTAATTAATTTGTTGATCATGGCGCAAATCTTTTGATTTGAGTTATTTTATTTTCAGGGTAGTCTATTAATATACACATTTTCGGAAAAATTTACAAGGGAGAAATTATATTTTTAGAACTTATGTAAGTATAACCATGATAGTTGTAGAGCAAGAATAAAATTTATGGTTGTTGCATAATGGTGGGATGAATTGAGATACTTCTAAATATACTTGTAGTAGAAATTGCTTTTGAGGCGGAAAAGAGGATAATAAAATTATGAAAAATACTCACGAGTAAAAATTCAGATTGTAGTTATACTCCGCAAGGGCATAAATTGAGCTTTTGCTTAAAAAGGATATGTGGATTAGGACTTACGCCAAAAACGTCTCAAATCAAACTCCCAATACTTTTTGGTTAAGTAGAGACGTTCCGTGGAACGTCTCCTTTCTCCCTACATCACCTAACTAGCTTTCATCTTCATACCAATCAAATTTTCTAACAGAGCAAAAACATCACTGCGACTAAGTTTTTCCTTACCATTAGCCAAAGCATCAAGAGTACCATGGGCTAAAGTTAAAGGAATTTGGCAAAAATGCAAAGCAGGCCCCTCTGGTAACGAGTTTGTATAAGCATCCGCTAAAGCCAGATTACGACGGGCATATTTTTGGAGATCAGCTTTACTCCATCCATCTGGATAAAAGTCTACACCACGGTTTAGATCCTCAGCATGGTTACGGAGGATATTAACAGCCTGTAAGCCCCGACCAAAGCCAATTGCTTGTGTGCGGTTGCTTTGAGTTCCATCATACCAAGCCCATAAATCAGAGAGTAATAACCCCACTGCACCAGCTACTCCAAAGGTATAACGATCTAAGTCAGACTCTGTTTCAATTTTCCAGTTTCTTTCGGACCAGTAAGCCATTCTATCTGCCATTGCAGCCGTCGCATCCCAAATCCGTGGAGCGATGCTTTCAGGTGCCAGGATAGACCAATCTCTAATGCGTAGACTAACTTCTTCTAAAGAGTTTTCATACCCACTAAAATTCATCAAAAAAGCATCAAGGGCAAAACCATCAACTCCTGCTTGTAATGTCAAGCTAATGGTTTGTAATAAATGCGTCTTCGTAACACGATCCAACTCTGGATGATCTTCTATTTCATCAATGGCGCGCATACACAGATATGCTGATGCAACAGCTTCCTGTAGTCCTGACGGTAGACCACTAATGGGTATATAAAAAGTTCTGCTAGTATCTTTGAGGATTTGCAAGGCATCTCGACGTAAATCCATTTATTCCACTCCTCTCTTAATTTTCACACCATGAGAAAGTTTGTAGTTTTTCGATGACACTGGATATAGTTTTTACAGAAAATTAAAAACTATAAATACCGTGTATTTCATCTAAAAATTAATAGTTTATGGTATCGCAAGTCACCACAATTTGAAATTTAACAAAATCTAGTCTAGTATATAAGCTTTTGGTTACAAGAAACAGACGGTAGAGTGAAAGCTCTCGGTCTTTAGACGAAGGTGTGCGGTCGTAGAGGTAACATTGTTGTCATTTCCATCTGGCAAAAAGCAGAAACTCTCGCAAAATCTATCTCTAGATAGATTACAAAATCAAGATTATGGCATGGTTGAGTTTTTTTCATTAAAGATATATATATAGATAGATTTAAATTTAGTGGCAATTTAGTAATCTCGAAACAGGTGTTGAATAATTGATCAAATTAGGTAGGGTGGGTATTGTCCACAATATGCTGTCCTTGGTATCTCATTTGTCTTTGTTCGTGTAAGTAAGCTCTTGTATCATGGCTAGGCCACACCAGCCAGTCAGCAGTGAACTAAAACCCTAGAAAATCTAATTTCCAGGTGTTTAGATAGGTATAAAACGGTTCGAGAACCTGAATTTAAGGATAAACCAGTTGCAGCCACAAGATTTACATAAAGTATTTGCCCAATCGGAGGTAGCACGAGTTACGAGAGCGTTACCTCAACTCACGGCGGGTATAATTATTTTTTTTGGTAGCTTGGTGCTGCTAGGTTGGGTTTATGAAATTGAATATCTCAAGACTCTTTACTTTAGTGCAATAACCATCAAAGCAAATACAGCCTTGTGTTTGATCCTGTCTGGTGCGTCTTTGTGGTTATTTAATATGGCTGTTAATCAAAGGGATAAAAAAAAACAGCCAAAATCTTTTTATTTATTGCTTTCCCGAATCTGTGCCTTAGTAGTAACAATTATTGGGTTACTTACAGCTACTCAGTATTTATTCGATTGGAATCTGGGTATTGACCAATTTTTTCTCCGTAAATCCTTGGATATAGATGGAACATCCTATTCAGGACGCATGGGATTTGATGTGGCTTGGAGTTTTATATTGATGGGCATAGCTTTAACAATACTGGCACAGAAAAAAATTCTGCAACACTATTGGTATGCCCAAATTTTAATTTTAATAGTCGCGTTGATTCAGTTACAGGGACTTATTGCCCACACTTACGCTGTAAATATTTTTGCTCAAACATTACCCAGTACAACATTTACAAGTTTAAAAACTACATTTTTACTGACAATACTGTGTATTGGGATTTTGTGGACTTATCCAAAACAGGGATTTATGAGGCTGGTGACAAGCGATCGCTATAGTGGTATATTATGCCGTCGCTTGTTATTGGGGGTAGTAGTATTACCTTTTATTCTAGGATCATTAATTATTAAAGGAAAACAAGCAAATCTTTATGATCCCTCCTTTGCTTTATCTCTGTTTACCATTCTGTTAATTGTAATTTTCTCCGCTTTAGTTTGGCAGAGTGTAGCTATGATTGAACACCTCAGCCAGCAACGCGATATCGCTGATAGACTATTGAGAATTAATGAAGAAAAACTCCGAAGTTTTGTTGATGCTAATGTCATCGGTATTGTTTTTTCGGATATTTATGGGACTATTGAGCAAGCTAACGATGAATTTCTGCGGATGATTGGTTACACCCAAGAAGATTTGCAAACAAAAAAGATCGGTTGGAAAGAGATTACACCACCAGAACTGCTTTATTTAGATGAACAAAGTATCACCCAAGCTAAAATTACAGGTGCTTGTGTACCCTACAAAAAAGAATTTATTCGTCAAGATGGAAGTCGTGTTCCGGTACTAATTGGTTATGTATTATTAGGAGAACAACGAGAAGAAGCAGTTTGTTTTATTCTTGATTTAACTGAACAACAGCAAGCCCAAGCAAAAATCCTCCAACTTAATAAAAATCTAGAACGTCGTGTGTCTGAGTTACAAACTTTGCTAGAAGTTATTCCTGTGGGAATTGCTATTGCTGAAGATCGAGAATGTCAAACTATTAAAGTTAATCGGACTTTTGCCAAACAATTGAAAATATCTCCCAATGGCAATGCTTCCCTGGGTGCGTCTGAACAAGAACGACCGAAAACATTTAAACTTTACCGTTATGGTAGAGAATTATCTGTGGAAGAAATGCCCATGCAATATTGTGCTGCTCATGGTGTGGAGGTTCTGGGTTTTGAACTTGATGTAGTTTTTAATGATGGCAAAATGGCTAATCTTTTGGAATATGTTGCACCTTTGTTTGATGAAGAAGGGAAAACTAGGGGAGCTATTGGTGCATTCTTAGATATTACAGAGCGGAAACAATCAGAGGAATTGTTGCGAAATCATCAACAGTGGCTAGAAGATGTATTGAATTTGATGCCGATGCCATTACTATTTATTGAACCAGGAACGGGACAGGTAAATTTTGCTAATCGAGCCGCTAATGAATTAAATGGAGGACATTTTCTTCAAGGTAAAGAGTCTGAAGTATATCCTAATTCTGACTATTTGACTGGTGCTGTAGGAAATCTTTTAACTGGATTAAAGCCAGGGATTTGTAACATACAAAGTCCTAGAATGCGGGTAGCTGCTGGGGAAGAACTGGCAGGATTGGAAGTTGATTTGCACACATCTCAAGGTAGTCGAACTTTACTTATCTTTGCTGATACTTTACCAGCGATGCATAGTTATCCAGCTACCTGTGTGATGGCTTTTCAAGATGTTACTAAACTCAAAGAAGTAGAAAAAGCCTTATCTTTGGGTTATAATCGGTTGCATTTGTTGTTTAACACTGCAAGTAGTCTTTTATCTTGCCAAAAACCAGAAGAATTAATTGATAGTGTATTTGAACAACTAGCTGCTCAAATTGGTTTAGATGCCTATTTTAATTTTTTGGTGGAAGAAAAAACCGGAGTTTTGCAGTTAGTTTCTTACAGAGGAATTGCTGAGGAATTAGCTCAACAAACTGAATGTTTAGAGTTTGGTCAAAGTTTATATGCTTCTCTAATGCAGGAGCGTCGAGCAATTTTGGTGGAGAATCTCCAGCAATCGAAGAAACCGCAAACAGAATTTTTGCAATCTATTGGGGTTACGGCTTATTATGGTTATCCGTTGATTAACCAGGACAAACTATTAAGAATAATAGCTTTTGTTAGCTGTAATCGGGTGTATTTTAGTGACAATCAACGGGGGATGATGCAGGCTGTGTGTGACCAAATAGCGATCGCTATGGAAAGGTCGAGTTTAATTGCTTCTTTACAGCGACAAACTGAACAATTACAAGAAGCCAACCGGATGAAGGACGAATTTCTAGGAATTTTGTCCCATGAATTGCGATCGCCCCTCAATGCTATCCTTGGATGGGCGCAGGTTTTACGCAGTCGTAAATTTAGTGAAGAAATGTTGGCTCAAGCCTTAGAAACTATTGAGCGTAACGCCAGAGGCCAAACCCAAGTAGTTGAAGATTTGCTAGATATTTCTCGAATTATTAGAGGTAAGTTGCAGCTTCAGGTGCGTAATTGGGATTTAGTTTCCATGATTAATGCAGTGATGGAAACTGTGAGTTTAGCTGCTCAAT
Source organism: Cronbergia sp. UHCC 0137 (assembly GCF_034932285.1). Lineage (NCBI taxonomy): Bacteria > Bacillati > Cyanobacteriota > Cyanophyceae > Nostocales > Nostocaceae > Cronbergia > Cronbergia sp. UHCC 0137. The sequence continues at coordinate 115,563 of NZ_JAYGHC010000006.1, read as the reverse complement.
CTAAGGAAATTGGTTTGCGTTTTTCTCTCCCAAATCAAGGATCTTCCCCACCACCAATTAGTAATCCCTTATTTTTAGTTTCCGGCGATCGCGATCGGTTACAACAAATTATCTGGAATTTATTAACTAATGCGATTAAGTTCACCCCCAGAGGTGGTGATATAGAAATTAAACTAGCCAAAATCGCTATCCAAAGTCAAGACTTAATGGATAATCACAAAAAACAACTACTAATTACCAACTATGCCCAAATTCAAGTAATTGACACAGGTATCGGCATTAATCCTGATTTTCTCCCTTACGTTTTTGACCGCTTTCGTCAAGCTGATAGTTCTAACACTAGAACCTACGGTGGATTAGGATTAGGATTGGCACTGGTACGTTATTTAGTAGAATTACATGGTGGTACTGTTGAAGCCGAAAGTCCAGGCCACAATCAAGGGGCAACTTTTACCGTTAAACTTCCACTTTTGGAAATGGGTGATGGGTGATTGGGGATTGGGAACAGGGAACAGGGAACAGGGAACAGGGAACAGGGAACAGGGAACAGGGAACAGGGAACAAGGAACAGGGAACAGGGAACAGGGAACAGGGAACAGGGAACAGGGAACAGGGAACGAACGATTTTCCTGTGAAGATGAACAATTTTCCTGTGGAGATGAACAATTTTCC
>NZ_JAYGHC010000006.1:107866-114663 GCF_034932285.1 Cronbergia sp. UHCC 0137 | reverse complement strand
TACCCCCTGCCTCCCCTACCTATTCCCCGGTACGAGCAATTATAGTCCGGTGACGGGGGCTATTGCTAGTGATAGTAGGACTTTGAAAACCGGCTTTAATTAAAGTTTCCTCAATATCCAAAGCGAAATATTCATCTAAATAGGGTTCTGTACTTTTGAGTAACGTCAAAATGTAGGTTGGCATTTTTTTGTATATTTCTGATTTGGGATTCATATCCATAATTGCCAAATATCCACCTGGACGCAACAACCGACGCACCTCTGCAAAAATATTGTGCGTTGCTAACTGGGGTAATTCATGACAAACTAAAAAAGTTGAAACCAAATCAAAAGATTGATCTGGTAGCCCTGTTGATTCCGCTTGAGCATGAACCCAATTAATATTCGCTTGACGTTGTTGACTGCGATAATTAGCCACAGCCAAAAAATAGGGAGATAAATCTAAACCTGTAACTTTAGCTTGGGGATAAACTGCTTGAAGAGTAAAGGTACTTAATCCCACAGCGCAACCTAAATCTAAAATATCTTGGGGTTGGGGAACTTGTGTCTTTAAAATATCATGATAACTCTGACGTAATTGAGCATCACCTTTTACCCCTGCCTCTGGCCAAATACTAGCATGGACAGTACGAGCCGCAACTTCTAACTCAAAAGCCGCTTGCCAACTCAAATCCCCATTTTCGTAAGCGTGGAAAGGTCGTAGATAGTATTCTGGGTAGGTTAATTGAGAATTTTGAACTTGAGTTAAATCATCTTCCCAATTACGGGCTTGCAGATGTTCAAATTCTTCCATCCAAGGTACACCAATTCTTTTGGCGCGTTTAATCATCATTTGTCTGGCTTGGTATTTGGCCAGATTAAATAATGGCTTAATAGCTAAAACACCATTTACCAAACGGGAAGCTAAATCGGGGGTAGTGGTGACAGTCGTAGTCATAGGTCAATTTAATTAATAGATTACAAAAAAAGGGAACAGGTAACGGGTAACGGGTAACGGGTAACGGGTAACGGGTAACGGGTAACAGCCTCCGAATATCCTCAATTTCCCATATCTGACAAGGAAAAATGCAACTGTTTTGAGACTGTATTTATCAAGAGAAGTCCACAAATATGTATTATTTATGATTTCTATTCTTTTGCACCAATAAAAATAAAATCCCTATAGAAAACAATAGGAATGCTAACAAAATTAATGGTTGTGTTAATCCTATGTTTGTACCCTGGGTTTCCGCAGTCACATTTTGACCGGTTTGTATTGTTTCTACCGTTTTTCCTGCGGCAACAGTCACATCAAACTTTAATTCAAAAGGTTGAAAACTTCCTCCTGTCGCTGGTTTACCACTCAGTTCTAATTGATAGGCTCCTGGCTTGGGAAAAGTAATTGTTGCCCCTGGTATACCTTGATATCGTTCAGCCTGTACAGGTATTAATACAGGCTCAAGTAATGGTGGTTCTCCTGGTGTATGGGGTTCAGCATAAATAGATAATTGGCAATTACACTCTTTAAGCGGTAAAATTTTACCACCTTTGCGAGTAAGAGCAAACCAAGCCTGAGCAGGTTCCCCAGCACGAGGATTGTCATTTGGTTCAATGTGCAGAGTACCACCTATATCGCCTGCTATCTTGACTTTATGAGCAATTATTAATTTATCATTCATAGATAGGTGATTGGTGATTGGTGATTGGTGATTGGTGTTGGCGTTAGCCTGCCGTTAGGCATTATGGTGATTGGATAAACTTCAAATCCGTGTCATCTGTGTAATCCATTAAATCCGTGATCGTGGTTGGTAATTAATTATTTTTTCTGATCTCCACTGTGTAATTCACCTTGACTTGTTGGAAAAACATACAACTTTTCCATGCTTAATTTTAACCAAAAACCATGCGATCGCAGCAAGAATACCCCAAGAGTAATAATTGCTAATAACACAGCCGCTAATTTGTTTCCCCAGGTTAATCGTAAAGAACCCAAATAATGAGAACCAATTAATATCGCGTGAATTGTACTCAATAGTAAAGCTGGAACACTTAAAAGGTGAATTTGTCGCCAACGTTTACCTAAATACTTTTGCCACCAATCAAAACTTGTGCAAGCCGCAGGAATCATTAATACTAAAGCTACAGCACCGGCACTCATACCCCATTGAAACTCCAGAGGTAAAAACCAAAAAGCAGCAAAATTCCACCCTAAAGAATGTTCAATATTATGGGTGGTATGCACCACAGAAAGAATAAAAGCTCCTACTCCCAAAGCCCGACGATAACGCAAAGGTGATGGCCATAGTTTGCTCACAGGACGGGCAATTAACGCCAAAATTAGGCATATTAGTCCAGCGTGTCCGGTGTAGTCTACCATTGTATCCCCAGTTCGCAACAGGGTAATTACGCCAATGATCAGAGTTACCCACCCACCTAAACGAAATAACTGACTTCGCCGGTCTTTACTAATTAAAGCTGTAGAAATACCAACTCCTAACATTGTGGGGAGAGTTCCCAAGCCAAAAGCTAACATGGTGACTGCACTTTGCCATAAATCGCCTGTAGCAGCAGCTTTAATTTGGGCAGCATATAAAAAACCGCAGGGCATTAATCCCCAAGTCATGCCTAAAAGTGCTGGTGTCCACCATTTGCTACGCAAGGATAATTTTACCATAGCTGCACTCAGGCGGTTGTGTAAACTATTTTGTAATAAGGGGTGAAATAGGGGAATGGGTGGCAAAAAGTTTGGTTTAATTTGTCCTAGTCCAAACCAAATCAGCATAATGCCTGTAATAATGGCTATCCACCGACGGAAATCGCTACCAACGCCCGCCAGTTGTCCACCTTCTACTAAGGCTGAACCTATTGCCCCGATAATACCACCTACTAGGGCATAACTTAATAACCGCCCTAAATTTAGTAGAGTATGAAATTTTAGTTGCTGTTGCCAATCAGGAGTTTCTTGTTGATGAGAAAGGGAAAATGCCACTGATAAGGGTCCACACATCCCAAAACAATGTCCAAAACTCCCTAAAAACCCCAGCATGGCGATCAGCAATAAATCTAACATGATTATGAATCAAAATATAAAATTTTTCGTCACGGGAGGTATGGACTATCTAATTATTCCTACAGGAGTTGGAATTATGTTATCGAAAGCATTTCAATTATGTCTGAGTGGCCTTGGTTTAGGTTTAATTTTTGGTAATTCTGTCGCATTTGCCCAAGTGGTTGTTCCTACTGTACCATCAGGCTCAGGAACAGTATCATCGGGTTCGTCCATACCTGCTCCTAATTCTACTAACATTGATAGTGCGACTAGGTTTAGCTGTCAATTTTACAATGGCCAGTATACCGTGATGTATCAGCCGGAAAGTCAGCCAGGACAGTTTTTTCCTTGGGCTGCTCCTGCGGCATTAGGTGATGGTTGGACTCCTCAAAAACGCTGTCAAGCGATCGCTAGTCGTCTAGAATTATATCGTCCTGATGGTCTACAAGAACTTCAAATCGCTGTAGAAAATCGAGAAAATGTGATCTGTGTGACAACTGAGGCTAATTCTGCCTGTAGGATTGTGGTAACTGTCCCCCGTGGTAAGGACCCCTACACTATCCGCACTAATATTTTCCAAAACTTAGCTACTGCTGACAATGGGCAGCAAACTATAGCGGTTAATACTTATACTAATCGTGGCAGTGGAGCAGTTGGAGAATTATATAATTTAGGTCGGACTTTTGGCATTAATGGTAATAGTCGGGTTAGTTCATCTAATCGCGGAATTAATTTAAAACCTTTCCTTGATCCTAAAGATGGTGGTACGGCTAAAAATTTACGCAATGGTGTGTCTTTTGGTGGTCAGTCTCAACCCTCTAATCAGGGAAATTTCAGGTTAAATTCTGATCAATTCCGTAAATAGGAGGTAGGGGGGCAGGGGAGGCAGGGGAGGCAGGGGAAGCAGGGGAGGCAGGGGAAGCAGGGGAAGCAGGGGAGGCAGGGGAGGCAGGGGAGGCAGGGGAGGCAGGGGAGGCAGGGGAGGAATAATTAATTTATCACCAATCCCCAATCCCCAATCCCCAATCCCCAATCACCAATCACCTGCCAACAGCACCTTTAAAATTCCGCGAGTTTGAGCTTTATCAAAAGCTGCTAGAGCTTGACTGAGGGGGTAACGGGCATGAATCAGGGGTTTTATATCTATTTTTTCTGTGGCTAATAATTCTAAGGCTGCGGGAAAGGGTCCGCAACGAGAACCAATGAGAGTGATTTCATCTACCACCAAGGAAGAAGCATCAAGGCTGAGATTACCAGCGTATGTACTTTTCAAAACTAATGTACCACGAGGACGTAAGGCGCGACGAGCGATCGCAAATCCTGAAGGATTTCCTGTACACTCAACTGAAATATCAAAACTTCTCTCTGTCACGGCATCTGCTAAACCTGTTTTTATCCCCCTGTCGGCTAAATTCGCTAATTTCTCTTGATGTCTTCCTACCACTAATAAATCACAACCAGTTAACGCTAAGGTCTGGGCTACCAATTGTCCTAATTTACCATCTCCTACCACTAACACACGATTTTCTGGATTTAATGACACCTGCTGCTGAATTTCTAAGGCTGCTGCTACAGGTTCAGTAAAAGTTGCTGCTTCTGTGGAAAGATGATCTGGTACTGGATGGAGATTTTCTATCGGTAAACACAGATATTCCGCAAAAGCCCCATGACGGTTGACAATTCCTAAAACTGTGCGATTTTCACAGTGAGTTTTTTGTCCATGGCGACAAAACCAACAATGTCCACAGACAGCATTGATTTCTCCTACTACGCGCTTGTTAATTAAGTGTTCTGGGCCTTGTTCGACAATGCCGACAAATTCATGTCCTAAAATCCCATTATAGGGATAGTAGCCTCTGAGTAGTTCTAAGTCTGTATTACATATCCCTGCCTGTAAAACACGTACCAAGGCTTCTCCGGTTGGTGGCACCGGTTTAGGTATGTCTGTGCGTAGTTGTAACTGATTATTTTCTAGCCAGAGTGCTTTCATTGTTAATTTTTAATTAATTGCTTCTATTGAGCCATTATTTTTACTGATCCAAATAATTAGATCGTTTGTACTAATTGCCAACTCGTTTCCTAAAGTTTTAACATATAGAAGTCCGTTGCAGATAGTTATATCTCTAACTGGATACCATGAATCGCGTGTGCGAATCATTAGCTCTAAGGGAATACCGGGTTTTAATAAATGTTGACGATATTTCCACCAAGTTCGCCACAACATCACAGCTTTAGAGCAGTGCATCTTGTATCCTTCAGGGGATTGGCAATACTGGTAATGATGGTATCCTTTATTATCTATATTATTTTTAGGGATAATATAACTGTATTGTTCTAATACATTATTGATTGTTTCCCAGTAGGGGGAATTGGCTTGGACTAAAAATTTTGGTGGGGGAACATTTGTTTGAGCAATGGCAATAATGCCGTCTGTCTTGGTTGTCAGTTGGTTGTTGCGAGAAACTGTTAAGGCTATTAAGTTTTTATTTGCCAATAAAAGTTCTTTTTTTTGAGTTGAACGACTAACAAATTCTTGTATAAGTTCTAAGTCGGATAACATAATTTCTATTCTCTGTAGGATGGACTGATAGAAACCCCAAGAAAATACAAAATACAAGTGTAAGCACTGCCATATATTTGCTTAACTGTTTCTTCGGATTGCTTATTAAATATTTTTATCACTAAAATGCTAAAAATACACACAATCTTCACGAAAATATGTTGAATATTTAATATTGCAGGAGTGAGGAGTCAGCACTTCGGCTACGCTCAGTGACCGGAGTCAGGAGTCAGGAGTCAGGAGTCAGGAGTAAAACCCTGTTGTGAAAAGAGTTTCATCTTTAAAATTTTATATTACTTAAATGCCCTGCAAATAAAGATACTAATTCTGGGCGGCTAACTACTAAGGTGGGAAAAGAGCGATCGCTATAATCTTCTCCGGGTACTAAAGGAAATGGTTCTGACTTCAGAGATACCCAAGAACCACCGGCAGCTAGGAGAATTACCCAAGCGGCGGCAATATCCCAAACCTTTGGTGTAGCTTCAATTCCTGCCAAAACTGCGCCATTTGCTACTGTGAGGAAGTTATAACTAGCAGCACCCAACATCCTCAGTTTGCAGGGAAAATCTGGTTGGATAATTGCTGTACTGCGAGTACAGAGGTTAAAGAAGTGATTTTTACTGAGGGTATCACTACTTACATGAATGGGGTGATGATTGAGAAATGCTCCTGTAGGGGTTATTAAACCTGATGAACCAGGCCAGAAACCGTGAAAAGCATGGTTTAAAGGTGGTAAATAAACATATCCAAAAATAGGTGTGCCTTGGTATAATAAACCAAGAGAAATTGACCAAATGGGAATACCGCGTGTAAAGTTGGTTGTTCCATCTAGGGGATCAATTACCCAGCACCATTCTGTACCGGGAAAAGAGCGATCGCTTTCTTCGGTTAAAATACCGTATCCTGAAAAAGTAGAAGCGATCGCATCCCGAATTTCCTGATCTGCCCATTTATCTGCTTGCGTCACCAAACTACCATCAGCTTTTTGTGTAGCTTGCACCCTGCCAAAATCTTGCATTAATCGCGCTCCCACTTTAACGGTAGTGGTTTGAGCAAATTCCAAAACTGTAGTCCAAAAATCAGTCATTTCTTTTGTTTTCAGGTGAACGAATTGATTAAATTAGTAGTTTGTAGGGTGCGTCAGATGGAATAATTTAGACTAAAATCACTAATTTTAAGATTCTGACGCACCTTATTTCACTAAAAAGG
>NZ_JAYGHC010000006.1:102158-107520 GCF_034932285.1 Cronbergia sp. UHCC 0137 | reverse complement strand
AAGTCACTTTCTAAAACCGAGGACATAGCTTGTTTGGTATTCATTTGAAATTCAGCTACATTCACCCGATTTAAGAACCAAATTGACAACAACATCCCCAAAGCTTCTAAAGCAAATACTAATTGATATGCTAAAAGTAAATTATTTGGTAAAATGTTTCGTCCTAAATCTAAAGCAGCACCACCAATTACCACTGCTATTCCTCTAGATATAGATTGAGCTAAACCCCAAGCACCAATAAATGTACCGGCGGCTTCTGCTAAAGTTAGATCTAACATCAAACTAACGGCGGCTGTAGTTAAAAAACCAGTAGCTAACCCAAATAAAACTAAACCAAATTTCAAGAAACTGGGATTAGCCGAAAATCCTGAAACCCCTAGCAATAAAGCTGCAAAGGCTACTAAAATACAGCCTAATTTGGCAGTTCTCCGCTTACCTAACCGTGGGACAATGAAAAAGCCTGTGATTCCATAAGCAATTAAGATACCTGTCCCATAAAAAACGTTTAATTTGGTACTTTCTGCCAGAGGCATTTTAAATATTTCGCCGGCATAGGGTTCTAAAATGGGGTCTTGCATAAACAAGCTGATAGTCATCACCAATAAAAAGGTGAAAAATAATCCTGTTTGAGGACTAGCTGTTAAAATTTTCCAGGCTTTAGTTAAAGAAATACTATCTTCCCGATTTCCTGGTGTGGAATGCTTTAAAAAGCGGGAATATTTTTTTTCTACGCCAATAGTTGCGACAATTGATAAACCAAAAACCAGAGATGGAACAATAATAAATAATCTATTAATTGCCGCTTTGAGGGTTTCTATGGGTGCATTGGTTTGTAATTGCTGCAACAAGCTGGAACTAATAACAGCCCCAACTATAATACCCACCATTAACATTGACCAAACAATACCAACAACTTTAGAACGGTTGCTTTCTTCTGAAATATCAACCAATAAAGCTGCAAAGGTTGTTCCACTGGCAGAAATAGCCAAACCGTAAATAGCGAAAACTAGACCCAGCACTGCTGTCCAGCCGATTGTTTCCCTTGTCCATACCCAGCCCGTGGTACTACTGTTGGCATTATTTAACTGCCACATTACTTGTACCGCTAAAAAGGCAGCGATCGCAAATATTCCTGCTCCTATCCAAACATACACCGTGCGATGATAGCCCCACAATGGTTTGACATCGGACATCTGGCCAAACCAAATCCGGGTAGGTGCCACAAATGAAGGTAAGGCTAACACCAAAGCCACCAAAGTCGCTGGAATGGCTATTTCCTGAATCATGACTCTGTTTAGTACCCCCAGAGTCAAAATAGACATCATACTCAACCCCATTTGGTACAATCCTAGTCGAAACATGGTCAAAATATTGACTTGTGATAGAGCTAAGGATTTTTCTGGTGTATCAAATATTTCACTGTTTGCCATAGTTATGTTTGTGTGTCATTGACAGAAATTGATCTTCCACTAATTTAAGATAAATCGAAATTCCTGATCGTTTGCCGGTCTATGGAATAAGGTACACTTTAAAAATAAATATTCAGTGCATCAAATCAGGTATAATATTATTTTTAATTTAATCCCATGCCAGAGATCCAAATTTCTGCCATTATCTGTACTTACAATCGAGAAGCCTATTTAGGAGCAGCGATTGATAGTTTGTTAGCCCAAAATTTTCCGGCTAATTTTGAGGTGCTAGTGGTGGATAATGGATCTAGCGATCGCACCCGTGAAGTTGTGGAACAAAGAGCCGCTAACCCCCGACTGAGGTATATATTTGAACCCACAGTTGGCCTATCTGTGGCTCGTAATACCGGAGCAAGGGAAGCTAAAGCCGATATTCTAGCTTATTTGGATGATGATGCCGTAGCTAGTCCCCACTGGTTAGAAGTGTTGTATACTACCTATCAGGATAACGCCAAAATAGCGATCGCTGGCGGCAAAGTTACCCTGATCTGGCCACCAAATACCCAACAACCAAAATGGTTATCCCCCGGACTAGCTGGTAATTTGGGAGCTTACGATTTAGGAGAGAATCTAGTATACATTCAAAATCCTGGTTTAACCCCTAGAGGTTTAAATTACTCCATTCGTCGCAGTTTTTTAGCAGAAATCGGCGGTTTTGACACCCATCTCGGACGAGTAGGTAAAAACTTACTCTCTAACGAAGAACTGCAAATGACCGAATTTGCCCTAGCACAAGGTTGGCAAGTAGCCTACATTCCCGCAGCTATAGTTGCTCATAATGTCACCCCAGAACGAATGAAACCCTCTTGGTTTTTAAAGCGTGGTTGGTGGCAAGGTATTAGTGAATGTTATCGTGAACAACTAGCGGGTAAAGCCGATATTTCCCAACTCCAAAAAGGCAGCGAAAAATTTTTGATCGGCTTATATAAAGCATTAAAACATATTTCTGACCCAGCCGAACGCTTTGATAAATTAGTTTATGCCTATGGTCAAATCGGTTATTTAAAGTCGGCTATTCAAGGACTTTTATCCAGTAAAGGAGGGTTAAAAAAATTATAGTTATATTCCTTTCAATAAAATGTAAAATTTAGCTAAAAAAACACAAATTAAAATACTTTCACTTTTTTCCTCTGACTCCTGACTCCTAACTCTTACAATTTATGTTATCTAAAATTCCAGTTTCCGTACTGATTCCCGCCAAAAACGAAGAACTAAACTTACCCGCTTGTCTGACCAGTTTAGAGCGTGCCAGTGAAGTAGTGATGGTAGATTCTCAAAGTAGTGATAAAAGTGTGGAAATTGCTGAAAGTTATGGGGCTAAAGTTGTACAATTTAACTTTAATGGTCGTTGGCCAAAAAAGAAAAATTGGTCTTTAGATAACATAGATTTTCAGAATGAATGGGTGTTAATTGTCGATTGTGACGAACGGATTCCCCCTGAATTGTGGGACGAAATAGCCCAAGTAATTCAAAATGATGAATATCAAGGTTATTACCTGAATCGTCGGGTCTTTTTCTTAGGGAAATGGATTCGTTATGGTGGTAAATATCCTGATTGGAATTTGCGATTATTTAAACATCAAAAAGGGCGTTACGAAAACCTAAATACTGAAGATGTTTCCAACACTGGGGATAATGAAGTTCACGAACACGTAATTTTAGAAGGAAAAGTTGGCTATCTCAAAAATGATATGCTCCATGAAGATTTTAGGGATCTTTATCACTGGTTAGAAAGACATAATCGTTATTCTAATTGGGAAGCCCGCGTTTATTATAATTTACTTACAGATGAACTTAATAGTGGTACTATTGGAGCAAATTTGTTTGGTGATGCAGTACAACGTAAAAGATTTTTGAAAAAGATTTGGGTAAGGTTGCCATTTAAACCACTTTTACGGTTTACTTTATTTTATATTATTCGACGCGGTTTTTTAGATGGGACAGCCGGATATATTTATGGTCGTTTGTTGAGTCAATATGAATATCAAATTGGCGTGAAATTATACGAATTAAAAAATTGTGGTGGACAGTTAAATACTGCTAAAAATAAGGTAATTGATAATGGGTAACGATCAGCCTTTTGTTGATTTACGCAAATATGATCAATCGTGGTTTGATCGTGGTCGTCCGAGTTGGTATATTTTTTTCTGGTGGTTTGTGCAAGCGATCGCTTTCCCTATCACTCCCCAACCCCTGAATATTCTCCGTTCTAGCTTACTGCGGCTATTTGGTGCAAATATTGGTAAAGGTGTAAGAATCCGTCCCACAGCCCGTTTTACCTACCCCTGGAAAGTCACAATCGGCGATTACAGTTGGATTGGTGATGATGTCGTTTTCTACAGTTTAGATCAAATTAACATCGGTCAACACTGCGTTATCTCTCAGAAAAGTTACCTATGTACAGGTAGCCATGATATCCAAGATCCGTCCTTTGGTTTAAAAACTGCCAGTATTACGATTGGTAATGGTGCATGGATAGCAGCAGATTGTTTTATATCTCCAGGAGTAGAAATAGGTGCAAATGCTGTAATTGGCGCTCGTAGTAGTGTTTTTAATAATATGCCTTCTAACCAAGTTTGTTTAGGGAATCCCTGTCGTCCCCAGCATCCCAGATTAAATATTAATGACGTTGAATTTGAAACTGAAAAATAGGAATTAGATCAAAACATTTTTATTCCTTAACTTTGTAGTTCTTCCTCAGTAAAAATAGGAGGCCACAATTCAGAAATAGGTAATTCCCAACCTGGAAAAAGTTCTGGTATAGTTAAAATATCACCATTGGTTAAAATAATTGGTTCACCTTGAGGACGATAAACAGTCACCGTTTCTTCATCAGGATCAATCAAAATTCCCACAGTTGCACCTAATGTAATAAAGTTGATAACTTTAGTAACTAAAGGTTTAATTCTATCACTTTGAGATTTAATTTCTACCACCAAATCAGGAACAAGTTCCCCGAAATAACGAGGACTTTGACGTAGACGTGCAGCTTTCACAAAAGAAACATCTGGTGCGGTGAGATTGCTATCAGGTAAAATAAAGCCACCAGCCGAATCAAATACCCTTCCCAGACGACGGGGGTAAACCCAGTTAGCTAATAGTCGGCTAAAAAGAATACCGATTTCGCTAGATACAATATCCGATGGACCCACAATAGAAATTCTCCCATTTTTTAACTCAACATCGTAATCTAAACCTGCTTCACTAAAAGCAGTTTGAACTTTTTCAACATCTGTAATTGTCATAGTTAACATAAAACTTACTCCTATTTTTCTATGTTTGTGGATTTTGGTTAATTCTGATCCATGTAACAACGTCCTAAAAAAGTGCTAGGGCAAGTACAAAATGTTATAGTTTGATTAACCAATTAATTTTCTGATAGTATTTAGTTGGCGATCGCTCCATAACAAATAAAAAGATTAATAAATTAACAAGTATGACTTACAAAAATCCTGCTCCAACAGTTGATATCATTATCGAATTAATTGACCGCCCCCATCGACCAATTATTTTAATAGAGAGACATAATGAGCCTTTTGGCTGGGCGATTCCCGGTGGTTTTGTGGATTACGGTGAAGCTGTAGAAATAGCTGCAAGACGGGAAGCTAAAGAAGAGATTGGTTTAGAAATTGAGTTAATTGAACAGTTTTTTGTTTATTCTAATCCCGATCGCGATCGCCGTCAACATACCATTAGCATTGTATTTTTAGCCACAGCCACAGGTACACCCCTAGCGGGTGATGATGCTAAAGGTGTGGGAATTTTCGAGCCTTGGAGCATTCCTAGTAAATTGTGTTTTGACCATGATAAAATTCTCCAAGATTATTGGCGTTATCGAAATTATGGTATTCGTCCAAGATTAGGTTAGTTGTGAATATTTTTATTTCTTCTTT
>NZ_JAYGHC010000006.1:99064-102039 GCF_034932285.1 Cronbergia sp. UHCC 0137 | reverse complement strand
ATAGTAGCGTATCCCTTACGGGAGCCGGAGGCATCTTTATAATCGCCGGAAACTTTTCAAACATCCTCTTACTTTCCCTGGGGGACTCTACGCGAATGCGTTCTTTGTCGTCCCTTTTGTATCCATCACAAAATTTGTAAAACCACCAAAGTCATATCATCAGTATTTTGTCTATCACTACCAATAAATTCCTCAACTTGATCAAATAAATAATCTACTATTTCCTGGGGATTATTACAATATTTACAAGCAGTGCTAAAGGAGGTAATGAAACTGTCTTCGTCATAGCGATCGCCCCCGGCAGCAGCAGCATCGGTCAAACCATCTGTATAATATATAATTGTATCCCCAGGTTCTAACTGAGCTTGAGCATCTTTATATTCGCTATGAACGTCTAAACCAATCAGCATTCCCTCCGTATCCAACCTGGTAACATTTCTTGTAGCTGCGTGCCACCACAAAGGAGGATTATGTGCAGCATTACTGTAAGATAAAATGCGCTTACAAGGATCGTATTCTGAGTAAAACAGTGTTACAAAGCGATGGGAATTTTCCAAATCAGCATACATAACTCGATTCAGATTTTGCAATATTCCCCCTGGTGAATTGCCATGTAATACTTCACCCCTCAGCATTCCCCGCATCATCGTCATAATTAAACCGGCCGGAACACCTTTACCCATCACATCACCAATAACTAAACCCCAACTAGCATCTTCTGGTCTGCCGTTTTTACTAGGGTGTAAGTGATTGTGATTGGTGGGAATAAAATCATAATAGTCTCCACCCACTCGGTTAGCAGGTTTACAGCGTGCAGCTAAGACCACACCAGGAATACTAGGACATTGACGTGGTAAAAGTCGCCGTTGAATTTCTGCACCAATTTCTAATTCTTGATCTAAACGTTCTTTTTTCCTCAGTTCTACCGCCAATTCATCGTTTTCAATTGCTACTGCGGTTTGATCTGCTACTAATCTCACTAACTTTTGTCTGGTTTCTGTCCAACTATATTCTGGATCTCGACTCAAAACGTACAGCCAACCCCGTTCTGTATGTTTAACTAAAATCGCTGTTCCGAATACTTGGACATCTGGACCCAAATACTGGTGCATTTGAGCATCTAAAATACTGGTGGACGTGGAAGGTGATACGGAGTTGGGTAAAAAGCTAATTTGACTACTGGCTGTTTCTAATGCTTTGCGGATATTCTTGCGCTGCTGGCTATCTTGCCAGTGTAGTTGTTCTAACCTGATTTGTCCATTAGGTTTATAGAGAAACAAGGCGCTGCCGTCTGCGTCTGTGACTCTAGTGGCCATGAGTGGAATCAATTCTAAAAACTGATTCAAATTATTGAAACTTCTGAGCGCGAATCCTAAAGAACTGAGCAAATCTTGAATTTTGTTTTGCTCTCTGTGCAATCTAGCCACAAGTTCTTTTAATGCCACGACTGGAGTGACATCTGTCGTAGCATTATGATTACTATCAGTGGGTTTAGAAGGCACTTGGGACACAGGTAAAGATACTATTGCATTTTAGATAAGCATAACTTTGATCACTTGTCAATCAATTTTTTTAAGGGGGCAGGGGGCAGGGGAAGCAGGGGAAGCAGGGGAAGCAGGGGAAGCAGGGGAAGCAGGGGAAGCAGGGGAAGCAGGGGAGGAATAATTAATTTATCACCCATCACCCATCACCCATCACCCATCACCCATCACCCACTCAATAAGGCTTCAACAAACTCATAACTAGAGAATGGTCGCAGGTCTTCGATTCCTTCACCAGCACCAATAAAGCGAATGGGTAAGCCTAATTGCTTGACGACGGCTAGGGCAACTCCTCCTTTGGCTGTTCCATCTAGTTTAGTTAAAACAACGCCACTGAGTTGGGCTGCTTGGGAAAAAACTTCGGCTTGTCGTAGTCCATTTTGTCCTAAAGTGGCATCCAGGACTAATAGGGATTCTATTTGGGCATTGGGGGCTTTTTTGTCGATAATTCGGCGAATTTTGCTCAGTTCGTCCATTAAGTTTTTCTTGTTTTGTAGTCTCCCTGCGGTATCTACTAATAATAGTTCTGTTTGTCGTGATTGGGCAGCAGCGATCGCATCAAAAACCACGGCGGCTGGATCTGTATTCTTCCCTGGATTAGCAATGACTTCCACACCGCTTCTATTCCCCCAAACTTTCACCTGTTCAACGGCAGCAGCACGGAAGGTATCAGCAGCACCAATTAGGCATTTATAGCCTGATTTTTGGGCTAAATGGGCAATTTTTCCAATGGTGGTAGTTTTACCTGCACCATTCACTCCAGTGATTAACCAAATATTGAGTACCTCTTTTTCTGGGGCAAAGTTGGGTTTTGCAGAAGCGATTCTCGGTGCATCTAGCATATCACGGAGAATTTTTTTCAGGTAAGCGATCGCTTCTTCTGGTGGGGTTACTTCATCCCTCAGTTTTTGCTGTAATAAGTTGATAATAAAATCCGTTGCCTCTACACCCACATCTGCCTGTAGTAGCAAAGCTTCGATTTCTGCTACAGCAGCTTGATTTAGGGGTCCTTGTCCAACAATCGCTTTCAGTTGGTTGAGGATATTCCGTCGGGTTTTATCTAAGCTTTGGCGGAGTTTTTTCAGCCAGGTAATTTCTTCAATGGAAATATCTTCTGCCCTTCTGCCCTGGGCTGCTAAAATTTCTGTTGACCAGACAAAACCATCATCAAATACCAGTTCGGGAGTTTCTGCTTCTGTCTCTGGTGTGGTGGTTGGTGCTGTCTCAATTTCCGGCACTTCGATAATGTTGGCTATCAATCTTTCTTGTTTAGCTTGCTTTTCTGCGGCTGCTCGTTCTAAAAAGGATAAGTTAGTTGTTTCTGTAACGGGAACTTCTGCAACTGGTTCTGGTTGAGTTGTTTCTGTAACGGGAACTTCTACAACTGGTTCTGATTGAGTTGTTTCTGTAACGGGAACTTCTTCAACTGATTCT
>NZ_JAYGHC010000006.1:83567-98939 GCF_034932285.1 Cronbergia sp. UHCC 0137 | reverse complement strand
GGTTGAGTTGTTTCTGTAACGGGAACTTCTGCCGTTTGAGATTGTTGTTTTTGTTGAATATTCTTGTAAGCTGCTTTAGCAAACGCCAACAACTCAGATGTGTCTGGTGTAGATTCTACAACTGTTTCTGGTTGAGTTTCTGGTTCAGATGAAGTCTCTACAACTGTTTCTGGTTCTGCGGAGGAGTCAGAAGAATCATTACTGGGACGACGAAACCAATTAAAAGCCATTGTAATAGTGTTTAGTTGTTATAGGATTAACTGGAAAGCTTTGGGTTATTCTTAATTAAATCAAAAAGCTTACAGATACAGATTAGGTTTTTTACAAATTTCCATTGATTGAGCTATTTAACGTAAGTCGCTAGTTATTTAGTTGGGGCTATACTAAACACGACTTAATTATTTGATTCTGTGGGTAGGGGTTTAGCGATGCTCAATTGGTGATAAAATCCTAGTCTTCATCCTGTTAATCCTTTAATCCTGGACATCCTGATTCAGACAGTGGTTATTTAGCAGACTAACCCGAAACCTGTAAGGATTTAGCATTGCTAAACCCCTACTTATGGAATTATAAAAATGCAATTTAGCTCCGCGTGCAGTATAACCTTGATGATGAATATAGTTGAAACTTTTTTGTTGTTACCTATTGTCTAATTTTAAAGAGCAAGATTTACGCAATGTTAATTAAGCCGGTTGTTTCTGTTCTGTAACCCGACGAAGAACTCCATTAATAAAACGATGTCCTTCTTCCCCACTGTAGCGTTTCGCTAATTCTACTGCTTCGTTGATGGCAATACTAGCTGGAACTGACATAAAATTCATTTCGGCCACAGCTATTTGCAGTATATCTCGGTCTATTTGCGCTAGACGAGTTACTTGCCAATCTACTAAGGCTTCAGAAATTATTTGATCGATGGCAGTACGGTGTCCGTTAACAGTGATAATCAATTCTTTGGCGTAATTGCGTACTTCTTTGTCTTGATTGGCTAATTGAATCAATTCAGGAAAATCAACAGCACTACCTAATTGATTGATGGCTATTTGAGTACAAGCGATCGCTTCCTGGAGCATTGTCCGGGCTGTATTTAAATCTGATGCCCTAGTTTGACTGGTTAAAAGGCGATCGTTACTACGTTGCAGTTCTCCAGCAGCGTTATTTAAAGTATCTTGCACTTCTGTAGTTAAGGTGCGTACTGCTCCTAACACCAATTTAGATACTAACTGATCATCTGGCAATGTCTCTAATTTTTTGCGGTTAACTGGTAATTGGCTGAGGCTTAAAAGCGCCAATTCACGGGCTATTTGCTGGGGTTTACGGGGTCGCATAGGGGATGGGGGTGATGGTGGGTGGAATAATTAAGCAAAAGTGACAAACTTGTAAGTTTATCAATTTTGACATATTCAAACAATAATTATATATATTTCTTAATATTTTTGCTAGATGCGTGAAACCTTGATTTTTTATAGAACTTACCCATTGACAAATTTTACTCAGGTGAAGGAAATCCACCCAAAACCCATAAAAAGGGGTCATATAAGTAGTCCCTGGTTTTGTGCTGCTTACTATCCCCGTCTCCTATCTTGCTAGTTTTTTTTAGTCTCTACATCACTTAACCAGCAATTAACAGGAGAATAAAAAATAGTATTAATTTTAAAGATTATTTCGTGAATTTTTAGAAGTTGTAAGTGTAGTATAGAGATGATAAGGACAGGTAAAACAATAAGAAAAAAGCATATCAAAATGCTTACACTAGAATACGAAGCTTCTAAATTAATACAAGAATTACCAAAAAAATCTCGAATTGGGCTACAGGATACAAATTTTTATCCAGTAGAAAATTCTGCAACAGGATCATTTGAAAATTTATTATGTGAGCTAAACAGAAATTCAATATACATTACAGAAAAAATTGAACTTGACTGGGAATATCGTACAGAATTAAAAATTGATGAGCTTAGAAATAACCAAAAGGTTATTGAAGAAGTAATCAAAAACTTAAAGAATTTCTTATCTGAAAAGACAAGAAATAAACAAACCTTTAACCGTAAAGATAAGGAAATCAAAAAGCAATTGAAGTTACTTGTTAAAAACCTCGAAAATCAAAATAATGCAATTATAGATTTAATAGAATCAGAAGAAATAAACGTTGAAATAGAAGAATTACGATCAAGACCCTTAGATACGTCTAAAATTAAAAGGGCAAAAGAAATTTTGTCTTTACTCTAATCATAGGAATAAAACAGACTAACAAGCTTTTCATTCTAAAGAAAGGTTAGGTAAAAATAAAAAACTAACTTTAAAAGTTCATTGTAATGGAAACCAAAGCCCTGACTCCTAGCCCTAACGAAAGGACTTTTTCAGCCAACCCTATTTAAATGTTTTAGTTCCCAAACTTTGAGCAAAATCAGGTATTCATAGAATGCTTGTAAAGTACACCAGGCTAAACCGGCAGATCCATCTAAGCAACCACCTAATAGAAAATACATATAAAAGAAGCGGAGGACTGGCCTAAAGGGTAAACGTAAGGATAAGTCTTTGAGTGCGCGGCGTTTTTCAACTTCCGATTTACCAAATAATAAATCTTTCCAGCCTACTTTGCCATTTTCTATTTGATATAAAGTTTCTTTGGCTTCGTCAGTTGAATAGCGGTTGTGTTTTTCAATCCAACGTGTTAAACCTTTGCTACAAGTGTAATGGGGATAGGTTTCTGTTAAAAAGCTAGTTGTACCGTCACAAACTTCCCGTTCTGTGTGACCATAATCTGTAAACCAAACCTTACCGTGACGAAAGAGACGTAATTGATAACGAGGATATTGGGTGCTATAACGAATCCAATGATCCATAAATATAACTCTTTCTGCAACGTAGTAACCGATGTTGTCGGGATTTTTAGTTGCGTTTAAACATTCGGTAAATAATTCTGGTGTCATGCGCTCATCGGCTTCTAGAATATAGATCCATTCGTATTTGGGGGGAATAGATTCTAACATCCAGGTGCGTTGTTTTCCGTGGCTTTCAAAGGGGTGTTGAACAACTCGCACGGGATAGAGACTGGCAATTTCCACAGTGCGATCGCTACTGCACGAATCAACTACAATAATATCATCTGATAGCATTGCAGATTCAATACAAGCAGCAATATCTATTTCTTCGTTATAGGTCAGTATATAAATGGATAACATCTTGGTTTTGATAGTTATTTAGTTAAGATTCAAAATAAAAACAAATGGCAGTAGGAGCTATCAAAAACTATTTTTTTAATCTGTCCTTGCTGCCATATATACTTAACGGATTGTAGCCCTACGTTTAGAGCTATTTTGCAGAACATTCATGCCTCTTAATCCCGTCCAACCGATGATTATGTAAGCAATAGACAACAGAAAACTACTAATCCCAATTCTTACTTCTTTCCAAGCATCTTGTTGAGTTTGTTGTAATCTCTGTTCTTTTTGAGTACGCACTTGAGTTATTCTTTGCTTTGCCAGTTGTTCAGGATCAGTTTGTCTGGCTATAAATTCATCTAGGGCTTTAGGGTTGAGTTTATAAGCCTTGATGAGGTCTTTCTGTTCAGGTGG
This sequence comes from Cronbergia sp. UHCC 0137, assembly GCF_034932285.1. Lineage (NCBI taxonomy): Bacteria > Bacillati > Cyanobacteriota > Cyanophyceae > Nostocales > Nostocaceae > Cronbergia > Cronbergia sp. UHCC 0137. The sequence goes on along the minus strand of NZ_JAYGHC010000006.1, from coordinate 95,364 downwards.
TATTTGATTGTTTTGCAGTGCTTGATTATATCTTATTTCACTTTTAACAACTTCATTTAATTGAGTAGTTAATTGGTCTTTTAATGCTAGGCGTTGTCTTTCTACAGCTTCTTTGATTTGATTGTTACCTAACTGGTTTTGTACTTGTTCTAATTGGTTGTTAACTTGCGCTTCTAATTGATTTGCTTCGGTGTTGATTCGTTCTGTAGTTTCAACTTTGAGTTGATTGACGGTGTTGAGATGTAAGGGAACAATGAGCAAAAATATCAACCCTAAAATACTAGACAGTATAAAAGCTGGTAGTTTCAAGTCTACAACTTCTGGCTGGTCTTTCTGATCCATACTATCAAGCCAATAAGCTGCCAGTAAAATTCCCAAGCCGACTAGAGGAACGATACCCCGTTCTACTAAATTTCTAGCCAAATTTATTTGCCATAGTTTATCTGTTGCTTGGACGGGAAACAACAAGAATGCAAAATCTAGCAAAAAGGACAATATACAGACTATACCAACCAATTTGAGCGAGAGAGAGAGGTTGAGGGAAGGCGCACGATTAACCATATTTTTTCCAACTTGAGAGCGATCGCTATATTTAAAGTTACTTGAATCTTGTTCGCGTGAACGGTAAGTTATTCTAGTAAAAATTTATAGCATTTTGGTGTTGAACTACTATTTTTTAGATTTTCCCACATACTGCCGTAAATCCATTAGTGTATGATAATACAAAAAATCTATTTTTGCTGTTGTTTCCAATGTTCTATATCTTCTGGAAGGTCTATATCGGCTAGAGGTGGTAGGTAAAATAGAGATAAATTCAGTGTTTTGGCAATATCTACCGTACTTTGTAATACTTTATCTGTTCCCCAATCAATATTAGAAAATAATTCTGGAATTGGCTGACGCAAACCAATTAAGTAATAACCGCCATCCAGGGCTGGACCGAGTACCAAGTCAAAAACGGCGAGTTTTTCAAAAGCGATCGCTAAAATCTGGGAATTTAGTCCAGGACAATCACTACCAATAATCACCACTTGTTCGGCATTTTGGTTAAAAGCGGCCATGAGCGATCGCCCTAAGCGCGAACCCAAATCCCCTTCCCCCTGGTCATGATACAATAAATCTGACCCCAGCCAATTTTGCATCAATTCCCAAGTACCACCAACAAACCGCACTTCCAGAGAGATAGAAAATATTTTTTGTAATTCTCTGGCCTCAAAGATAGTCTGTTCGGTCATCTGTCTTTGCAAATCAGCCGCACCAACTTCACCCAAAGCAGGTATCAGTCGGGTTTTAGTCTTACCTGGTTCTGGATAGCGAGTAAAAATAATTAGTTGTTGTTTAGAAATAACTAAATCCTGATCTACCACTCCAGACTCTAGTAGTTGTTGAATGCGATCGGGTAATTCCTCCATTTCTTAATCACAACCAATATCTTTTGCTGTTCTCATTGCCCCCAAAAGAGTGGAAACAATCACACAACGCTTAGTTTTTCCACCAGATTTACTTGATAAAGTCACCTTTCCTAATTGACCCTTAACATCACCATCAAATCCAAACTGGATTTTACTAACACCATTCGCTGTACTCAAATTTGATGCTAAAACTACATTAGAATCCAACTTATTCCAGGTCGGACTTGTATCCTTAGCATTATGAACTGCCCACTGAGCAACATTATTTACCGTTCTAAAGCTGGCTTGCCAAGTTAATTTTTTGTTCTTAGCTAAATCCCGGGCTTCACGTATGGCACCTTGCACTTCACTACGAGCAGAATTTAAGCGGCGAGCATTAATAAACTCTACCCAACTAGGTAAAGCCACTGCTGATAAAATTCCTACCATTGCTATGGTAATCAGCAATTCTATTAAATTAAACCCAGCATCTTGTTGAGTCGATTTAATTACCAATTGCTGGCTGTTTTTTCGATTCCTGCTGTAGCAATATAACAGTTTAATGCTTAATTGTTTGATTTGATCGTTAGCATTCATTGGTCTATCCTCTTAATTTATTTAACTAATTTGATTTAAACAAAGCTCCCCGTCCTTCAACTCTTGTATTTGCAGTAGGAAAATAAGTCTTTGTACCGTCACTATAGTTCATGTTATTGACATTATTATCAATCCTGGCTATTGCATTACCCCGCACAAATATCTGTGCAGTTGTATTCACTCTATCGACGCAACTATAAAAACCAGTCATTTTATTAATATCGGCAGTACCAAAACTAGCCGGGGTGATTTTCGACCATGTAACTTTAGGGTCTGTTGTATTAGGGGGACAAGTTGCTGCTGGTGTATTTGTGGTTGTAGTTCCATCAATATAATCAACTAATACTTGTATACCCTGTGTGTAATCAACACTCTCTTTTTTTTTCCATTTATTCATGATACTCGTTATATTACCGACTGAATTGATATTAAAAAGTTTAAATCCTGCATCAGGACAATGATTACTATCGACATATCTTTCCGTGTAGCCAGAACAAGCCAATGTACCACTACTAACTTTCACTCCATCCTTAATTTCCCATCTACCAATACGGGCAGCGTTAGACCAAATAGTGCTACTCTCTTTAATAATATAATAAGCAACTAAAGAGTAAACAAAAGCATCATCTTTCCCATTGTCAGGGGCAGTAATTGCATCGCTAACTAATTCCCGTTTCCAAAATACTAACACAGGAAATCTATCGGTAGCAGTTGGACCAGGCAATTGGCTTCTAATAGCTTTAACCCCTGTTTCGTCATAAATATACACTGCTTGTTGTAAGTCACGGGAAATATAATTTAATGCCGTTTGAATTTCTTGCTCAGAAAACATCTTTGCTTGTTCTTTTTGTTCTGTGTTCATAATGCTTACCATCATTGCTAGTAATGGGGTGATCACAGCAAAAGATATAATTAAGGCCACTAACAACTCAATCATTGTAAAGCCAGAATTTTCTCGAATACCGATTGAATGATTTATTCTATTTTTAAAATTTAATCCTATTTTACTCTTCATCTCATAACTTCCTTTTTATTTCATGGATACACATTAACAACTAAAATTGATTTAAATTCAGGACTTATGCACAGGATAGGAAAGATCAGGATTTGAAATTGCTACATAAACCTTACAATGACGAAAATACGTTAACCTTGCGTAAGTCCTAAAACTCACAACCATCTGCATGAACTGTACCCAGCCGTCTGCATAAACTAATAAATTTAGTAGAACTTTTAGTAATTACGGTGTTTATTCTTGTTATAGCCACATCTGTAGACATTTCTATTAGTGGTGTTTGTTTTGAGCCTATACCACTGGTGTAAGTTGTTTGGGTCTTTTTAGTTGTGCTAGTGCTGGCTAGTAGAGTGTCGGTGAAATCTACATCATCTCTATAGAGACGAATTGCTAAACGAGAACCATCATTTCTACCACTACCTTGAGCTATACGACCGGCTTGAACATAAAAGAGCCTGTTAGTATCACAAACTGTTGAACTACTATCTACTTTTTTATTAACTGTTCCATCTTTTAAGACACAAAATAAACCCACAGATGTGGTAGGTGCGGGCATATCCGTTGAGCTAATTAAATAGTCTGTTGGTGTAGCGGTCAGATTTCGTGGTTCATCTGTAGTAGGGGCTGCGAGTTGTTTGACAATAGCTACATCTTCTATCTTAACTGCACCACCCCGAATAGCATCTAAAAAAGTTTTTGCGGCTGCGTTTGCTTGTTCTACCCTGCGAGTTTGCAGACGGGTGGCAACTGAGAAGGCCAGAACAGGAGCGATCGCTATCATTAAAAGAGAAGCCAAAACCATGGCCATCATAGACTCAATCACCGTAAAACCAGAATCACCATCACCACACTTTTTAGCTTTAATCATTGTGAATCTCCTTTTGATCATCATTCAGGGACTGGAAATTTAAAAAATTATCCCAATTTGTAATTTATATGTAGGGGTTTAGCATTGCTCATTGGTGTCAACTTAGGCTCTAATCATTGTCCCACAAACGTATTACCCCACCCCTTAATCCCCTCCCCTCGCAGGGGAGGGGAGATTTTGCTTTAGCAAAAGCGGGGGTGAGGTTCTTCTTGATTGTTGGGGAACTGAATAAGTTTGATATAACGGCATTACAAGAGTTTCATGTTAAGTTGACACGTATGTTGCGTAGCTGCTAAACCCAGACCCCTTGAACGCAACACTAAAAGTACCTATGCTTTACAAATACTAGGTCTTTGGTCTGGATCTGTAATTGCATAAGGAGTACCAGTTTGATTAGTTTTGGCACATAACAAGGTTTCCACCCATTCGTCATCTCGACCAACCTCCCGGAAATATTCATCTCCTGAGAATGATTCTACTAATTTTTGGGCAAATAAATCAGGTGATTGAGATAACAGCCCCACATCATATCCCCAGCTACGAACTGGAGCAAAAAGAAAAGGAGTTCTACCGCCATTAGGAGAAATTCTGTAACGGAAGTCAGTAGAATTATTTTCTAAAGCTGCATAAATTGGTCCAGTAGCATAGCGACTTTTTCTCGTCTGCATAAAAGCACCACTGATTGTAGCTTTTAACTTACCATTCCAGTGTTCTAGAAACCTTGGTAAGTAGTGCAAACCCCCATTATCTTCTTCTGGACGTGCTGGTGTATCTCCAGTTACCATCACTAAATTGAAAGTAGTATCCATAGCTGGTTGTAACCAGTTTTTCCGTAGAGGACTACCTGAATCATCTAAAAGTTTCAACGGGGGGTTTTCTCTGGCATCAATATCCTTTTCGGGCGCATTGATTTGTAAAACTGGTTGAAACTCCACAACCTGAGGATTACTTGTGCTTATAGAAGACTTAATCCAAGGTGCAATAATATCACGTTGACTACCTCCTGAAATTGTTATTCTTGCATTTCTTGGTTGTGATGCAACCGTGGGTGGAAATCCTGGGTCTAATGTCCTTTGAGCATATTCCTGGACATTGCCAGATGAATTAATCCCAAAAGCAGTTATATCTATATCTGTAGCAACAGATAAATTACCAGTGGTGGTATCGCGTTTATAAGCTATCCTGCGTAAGAAGTTGGAATTTTCCCAACCATCAGTAGGAGTTTTGGTAATAGATCCTGTGCGTACATCGTTTATTGATTTTCCAACTACAAAATCAGTATTAGTAGGAGTAGGATCTCTCTCACTTTTCCATTTAGCCAACTTAGTTGCAGCATCATAACCATTCCAATCTGTTTTAGTATATTTTGTAGTAATAACCCAATTAAATGGATTGTCACACGCTGTTACTGAAGGAGTAGGATCGCATATTTCCAGCAAATATTCCTTAGCTTTTGTTGGTCTGACAATTGGTGAAACGAAATTAGTTAAGTAACTACTACCCTGAAATCCTGTAGTTGTTGCATCTCCTGTCACATCAGTGACAAAATCTATAACTTTCCCCTGATTATCAAACTTGACACCGTCCGTTTCTGTAACTTGACCAGCGGAATTATACCTATCCACTATTGCTCCGTATAGACTGGTATAGTTTATAGTATCTAGAACCCCATCTCCATTTCTATCAAGAGAATAAGATTCAGTAGGATTAAAATAGCCAGGCCATTTTATTTGATCTTTATTTGAAACTTCGACAAAGTTTTGATCATAATACCCCTCATTACGGAAACCTTCCCTAAAATTATTAGAAAGTAGGGTAATGGCATCTGTTAAAACTGTAGCTGGCCGCCATTTATCGCCAACTGTACAACTTGGGAGTCTGGGGTCATTGGGACGACAGGCAAAGTTAGGATTTTGGTTGGCTGAATCTCCACGTTTTCCACTGTAGAAATCGGCAGTAGTCCAAATATTAGCTGGTTCATCCTTAAATTCCGTCTGAGTATGCAGATTAAAGTCACCTTTAATGTAAGTCGGTAAATTAGTCGCTAAAGTCAGTCCCTTCTCTACGTTTCTGTAGTTAGTTTCTCGCCCAAGTTCTTGCCCGTTAATCAGCATAATTGCATTCGGTCGGCGAGTTGGATCAAGAATATAATCTAGTGGGCTTTCTAACTTGCCCTGATCTGTATTACCAGCGCTCAAATCCAGTAGTGCATCATTACGAGTAGCATAGATAATCCCACTATTGGGTAGTAAATATTCTTGAGATGGAGTTGCATTACCAATTGTTTTTCCTCTGAGCAAATTCAAGTCTAATACTGTAGCTCGAATTTCTAAAGGTTGTCTATCTTGTAAAGGGCGATCGTACAATATATCAGATGTGATTGTATCAGTGTGAACCGTCTTTACTTGTCTACCATCTAAAAACGCAGTTTCAAAAATTGCACCGTGGGGAACAGGGGGACTGGTAGCAACAGAAATAGTACCATCCATTATTTGTAAGGCACAAATCTGAGCATCAATAGTAGACTTTTCTGAGAGAGTCCGATTTGCGGCTGTTTTTGCTAAGGCTTTACTTAATAAGCCATCATCTATGGAACGACCTTGATATGTTAAACCTGCTTGGTAAGCTAGTAAAGCTGAATAGTTACTCTCAGTTCTAGTAGGTGGTCCATAAACAATCCCACTATTCGATTGACCAGAAGCATTGGCATTCCAAGGTAGTCCATTCTGATTTTTTGCTGTGGTTGCGTTAGTTGGGTCATAAAAGCTACTAATACAAGCTATTGGTGTGGGATTTGTCTCATCATAGCCACTAGATTTGTAATGATAAACAGCCGTAGCCCGCATCTTTAAACGCGGCACAGTCGCTGGACGTACAATTGATTCAAATCTGAGTTCTGGGTCATAAAACGAATAGGGGTTCCTCACTTCTGCGGTGCTTGGTGGATTCATTGGCATCAAATCCGGCCAAACTGCTTCTGCTCCCGGAAAGGTAGTAGTTGCCGCAGTATCAGCCTCACGCAAATAAATCCCAGCCCCAGTAATAACCCGTAACCCACCAATCGGTTCTTCTGCATCTACTGGAACTTCTGCCGCCGCTAGTTCCCAAGTTCCATTTCTATCAATTGAACCTACATCAGCAAGCTGTTTGACGGTGGAATAACGAGTACGATAATCCTCATCATCAACACTACCAACCTCCCAAAAAACACCCTCAATTTTTTGAGTATTGCTTGGGTTAGCACTGACAAACTCTCCTTCGCTACTCGTCCCGTTCCACCAAATATAAGGTAAATTATTCCCGATAATAACTCTATCCCCAACATAATCCTCTCTTCCGCCATTTTCAGTGTTTTGTATATCCGGCTTAGTGGCTTTTGGTTCTAGTTTGTTACTATTCAAATTGAGTTCTAACTTAGAATACTGTGCGTGATCTTTACCATTAGCTGGAGCAAGGGGATAGCTCCAATCATCTACAGGACGTAGTGTATCACCACTACCTTGCAGGGGGCTAGTTGTAGAGTAGTCAACTGAATTATTAATTCCACCAACTAGTGCATTTACTGTCCCAAAGGGAATTTCTTTAAAAGGTACACGACGGGTACGATTTTTAAAATAAAGTTCTAGCTGTTCTCTGCGGATAGCTGCTGTTTCGGCTGTAGTAAAGGTAGTAATAGAACTAAATTCTTTTAGTCTATCTTTTTTATTCTCAATACCATCTTCAACTTCCGTTGGGTCTGCCTCACCAGAAGCTATATGCGCTTGAACTAAGCGATTTACCCGTTGTACATAAGCTAAATTATTGTAGGCAACATCTCTAGGCGCACTATTCTTATAGGAACTAACCAGTCCGGTTTTTACTGGGCTATCGTCTGTGTCTGGGTTTGAATCGTCTGGTTTGAATAAATCAATTTGAGTGGACCTTGATGCTTGATCAGTATCAGTAGTAAATCCACCCTGAGCTAAATTACCACCGATAATAATTTTGGCATTTTCGGGTTTGTAGAAACAAGAGCCTAGTCCACTAATTTGATACAAACGTATTTCTTCAGATGGGACAAATGTCAGAAAATTACTGTTGGTAAAAACTCGTCCATTCAAATTAAAAGCAGGACCAGGAATTAGTTCTATATCATCTTCATAAACAACTGCATCAGCCGGGATTATTTGCGACCTATCTTGTTGATATTCCACCGCAGAAAAACTTTTATTCCCTTGATAAATCTCATAGTTGGTAGTGTTGGGTAAACTGGCACTATTAGTTAGGGGAACAGTTGCGGTATAAACAAAAATCGCTTTTTTAAACTTGCTGCCTTCATATCTAATCCAGCCGTTAGAGTTAATCAAAGACGCGCTACCTGTTGCATTAGTACATTGTCCACCAACTTCACCGGAGGCCATGGGTAAAGCCCTAGCTTGTACAGGAGTTCTAGCCTCAGAATAGGCATTGTTAACAACTGGTGGATTATTAAAGTAAATCCCATAAATGGTATAACTATCAAACTTCCCGTTACTGTCTGTATCAACAGGAAATCTCCATGCGGTTCTCAGAAAACATTCTGGCGCATTATCTACGGTTTTATTTGTACAAGTAGATTCTTTAGAATCTAAAGTTAGTGCAACTTCATCCCCAAAGGTATATTGATTTAATTTATCTACTAAAACCTTATATAGTCTCTTATCTGATGGTGTAACTCGTGGTAAAGTTGGCTCATCAAATAGTTTGTTGAGTTTTGCCCTACTCCGATCAATTGCTGGTGTAGCGGCATTGATTACGGCTTCGTTAACGCGCACGTTACTAGCATTTTTAGCCCGTTCAAAGGAACGTAACATAATACTACCACTCAACAAAACTACAACCAGTGATACCATTGCTAAGGTTGGTAACACAAATCCAGCATTTGTAGAGTTTTGTTGTTTTTTAAGGCCAGCAATACTTCGGAGTAGCCAAATTATTTGTTTTTTAACTGTGGCTAAGAACTTCTTGCCCAGTTGCTTGAATACTTTTTTGATTGCTCTAAACGGCTGATATTTGGTAGACATAGATACTGCCCTGTAAGTTGATTGATTGGTGTGTAGATGTATATTTTTTTATTAAAAATATGTGGCTATTTAGTTCCTTCTTAGGTAACAGCCTAAATGTATATTGTTCGTAGTCGTGATTAAATTATAACGTCGGTTGAATCTGCATTCTCATCTGGAAATTACTGAATTTTGGCAAATTATACAATTGAACTTTGGGAGACTATAGCATATTTACGCAGTGGGTTTGTGGCGTTGACTATTTTTTCAACACTATTTTATGAATATGAAGTTAGTGTTAAGAGGACTATCTTATGATACCCAGTTTTACTTATAAAACTATCAATAAAGAGAAAATCCTGGTAAAAAATTGAAAACCTCCCCTGTTGGGAAGGTTGCTACCGCAAATATTAAAATTGAAAATTCCTTAGAAATGGTTGAGGTTAATACCAGCTTCTTTAGCCATGGCTTCTAAACCTTTGGTATCTAGGGTTTTAATAGCTTTAGTAGAAAGTTTCATTTTCACCCAGCGATTACCACCAGCCCACCAAATACGTTTTTCTTGTAGGTTAGCGTGTTGTAGGCGTTTGGTACGACGGTGAGAGTGGGAAATTGCAAAGGCGTTATTGGCCTTTTTACCAGTTAATTCACAGCGACGGGACATTACAAGTATCTCCAGATTAGTTTTTCACTACAGCCTCCCTATTCTAAGGGCTTTAAGTAAAGAATGGGAGATCAGAATTATAGATCCCCGATTTCTTTGAGAAGTCGGGGATGTGGGTAGATTTGGGTGTTAACTATTTACTAGCTTGTTCTGTCAATTTGGTTAGTACGTTGTTGGAACGTTCGACAAAGGATTTCATTCCTTCAGCGTCAAAACCTTTTTGAGACATCAGTGCTAAATCGTAGACGTGCTGACAAATCATATTTACCAAGGGGTTGGTTGCTGATTGACCGTCACCTTGAATGATTGTACCTTGGTTGAGATAGGTTAGGTTCTGAATCAAGGGATGAGCGGTGTTAACTAGCAAAATATGATCTTCGGGGAAATCGGCGTTTTGTTGCTGCATCATGGCGTTCATTTCCCGCAGACGACGGAGAATTTCTGGTAACAACACCATTGCGGGTGGTGTTCCTTGGGCATCGTCAGATTTTAAGGCTTCGGTGCGGATATTTAATCTGGGTTTGTTGAGTGCTTTTTCAAATAGTTCTTTGATGGTTTCGTTCTTGGTTTTGTTGGTTTTGGGGTCAACTATTTCATCGGCTTTGTCTTTTTCTAACAGGGTATTATCTAAATCTGAATCTACCCGCGTAAATTTGACATCCCGATATTCTTGTTCTAGGAAGTTGATAAAGTGGGTATCAATGAAGGAGTCCATGAATAGGACTTCTAAGCCTTGGTTTTTGTGTAGTTCGATGTAGGTGGCTTGGCTGGCTTCGTCGGTGCTGTAAAAAACACGATTTTCGTGGCGTTCTTTGTTGCGTTCTAGATATTCTTTCAGGGTTGTGTAGGGTATGCTTGGTGTGCTATCATGTAGGGTCGCATCTTGCCAAAGATCACCTTCTTGGGTTTGAACTTCAACTGCTGGAGTGTTCGCGGTTTTAGCTTCTTGTTTGAGGGTGCTACGGAAGATGATGATGTCTTCCACTTGCTTTTTAAATTTCTCGTCGTTGAGAACGCCAAATTTAACGAAAGTTCCTAAATCTTTCCAAGTGCTGATGTATTGTTGACGGCTTTCGCGGTATAGTTCCTTTAAGCGATCGCCCACTTTTTTGGCAATATAATCTCCTATTTTCCGCACTGTGCGATCGCCCTGTAAAGCGCTGCGAGAAACGTTCAAAGGTATATCACTACTATCAATCACTCCCCGCATGGGCATCAAGAACTGGGGAATTATCTCTTCACAGTTATCGCTGACGAACACCTGATTACAGAATAGTTTAATCTGTCCCTTGGTGACATCCACATCCGGCCGCATTTTGGGGAAATACAAAATCCCGTTAATAATAAAGGGATAATCGGTATTCAAATGCACCCACAATAGAGGTTCTTCTTGGAAAGGGTACAAATAGCGGTAAAATTCTAAGTAATCCTCTTGAGTCAAACTGCTGCTAGATTCACGCCAAGGAGCTTTTTGTCTATTTAATACTTCACCATCCAATTTAATTGGTACTGGCATGAAATCGCAGAATGTCTTGACAAGATTCTTAATTCGTGCTGATTCTAAAAATTCTTCTTCTTCCCCTGCCAGAGTTAGAGTAATAGTAGTTCCGCGAGTTGTGCGGGGAGATTCCTCTAGGGTAAAAGCTGGAGAACCATCACAAGTCCAGTGAACAGCTTGTGAACCTTCTTGGTAAGAGAGGGTATCAATTTCGACTTTTTGCGCCACCATGAAGGAAGAGTAGAAACCTAAACCAAAATGTCCGATAATTGGTTGGTCAGATTTGCCTTCATATTTGTGAATAAATTCTTCTGCACTAGAAAAGGCAACTTGATTAATGTATTTTTTTACTTCCTCTGCTGTCATCCCAATTCCATTATCGGTAAAGGAGAGGGTTTTGTTGTTTTTATCAATGGCAATGGTAATTTCTGGTTCACCGATGTCTCCATTGTATTCTCCAGCGCGGGACACCATTTTTAATTTTTCGATGGCATCAACCGAGTTGGATACCAGTTCCCGCAAGAAGATTTGATGATCTGAGTAAAGCGACTTCTTGATAATTGGGAAAATATTTTCGGTATGTATACTGATGGTGCCTTGTTCTAACATAGTTATCCGTCTGTTTTAGTTGCAGAAATAATTCTGAGAATTAATTTTGCATGATTCTGTCTGTTTGCAGGTAAGGAATACCTCTTAATTATGATTCGGATTACACTACCAGCGTCTAACAGAGAGTCACCTAC
>NZ_JAYGHC010000006.1:59267-83333 GCF_034932285.1 Cronbergia sp. UHCC 0137 | reverse complement strand
ACTTAGAACTAAATTCCATATTTTGTTCAGTTGATAAACTACATTTGACATTTCGTGTATTCAGTGTGTGTTTATATGATTGATAATAGCATTATATAAAATTTAGACATCCATAACTGCTAACTAATAAGTAACAGAAACAGCATAAACTTTTTGTGGACAAAACTCACAAAAGGACATGGCTATGAAATTTCTATTTGTCACCGATTTAGATCACACCTTCGTAGGCAACGATAACGCATTAGTGGAATTAAGCGATCGCCTTTTGAATCATCGTCAACAACACGGTACTAAAATAGTTTACGCCACAGGGCGATCGCTCTCACTTTACCAGGAACTCCAACAAGAAAAAAACTTGATCACCCCAGATGCTTTGGTCGTCTCCGTCGGGACAGAAATTTACTTTGATGGTAACAACACCACCGATAGCGAATGGTCAAATCTCCTTTCTCCCGGATGGGAACGGGAAAAGATCGTATTCATCACACAGGGGTTTCCTGAATTAACTCCCCAACCAGACTCAGAACAACGGCCGTTTAAAGTCAGTTTTTTTCTGCAACAGCAAGATTCGGGGATCATACCACAACTTGAGTCAGAGTTGACAAAAGCTAAATTAAATATAAAATTAATCTATAGTAGTGGAATTGACCTTGACATTGTTCCCCTTTCCAGCGATAAAGGTCAGGCAATGCAGTTTTTACGTCGAAAGTGGGAATTTGCAGCAGAACGAACTGTTGTTTGTGGCGATTCGGGTAATGATATTGCTTTATTCGCTGTAGGCAACGAACGGGGAATCATAGTCGGGAATGCGCGTCCAGAGTTACTACAATGGCACAAGCAGAATCCGGCTGAATACCGTTACCTAGCACAAGATGTTTGTGCGGGTGGAATTATAGAAGGGCTAAAACACTTTGGTTTCCTAGAATGATCAGCTATCTTAAAGGTTTTGTCGCTGGTGTCCAAACGATTAACGGTAATCGTGTCGTTTTGACACTAGAAGTCAACGGTACAGGGTATGATTTGCAAATTCCCCAACGCCTCGCCAATCAGTTAACAACTACTGGCGATGTGGTGCAAATTTTTACCCATTACCAAATTCGGGAAGAAGTACCTATGCTCTATGGTTTTTCTTCCCCCTCGGAACGGGATTTATTTCGCCACTTGCTATCCGTGAGTGGAATTGGTGCGGCTTTAGCGATCGCTCTCTTGGACACTTTGGAATTACCAGAGTTAGTCCAAGCAATTATCGCCGCTAATACCCAAATGCTAATTCAAGCCCCTGGTGTGGGCAAAAAGACCGCCGAACGCATCTGTTTAGAACTGAAAAGCAAGTTGATTGAATGGCGTAAATCAGCAGGGTTTTTCGTGGCTACAGGTGGACCTGCACCAGGAATTTTGGAAGAAGTGCAAATGACACTCTTTGCTTTGGGTTATACTGCCCATGAGGTTAGTCACGCCTTACACGTAGTTAGCGAAAACATTGGTTTACCCAAAGATGCCTACGTGGAAGATTGGATTAAACAAGCGATCGCTCACCTCAGCAGCAGCGAACAATTCATGGCTCATAGTTCCTAAATGAATCATCATCCTTACGCTTGGATACAGGCATCTTTAGCAACTATTCATCACGCAGACTGGTATCGTTCAGTACAAACTATTCACAGTCTCCCTGGTGCGACGGTGCTATTATCTGGGCAAGAGGTAATTAATTTTGCTAGTAATGATTATTTGGGAATGTAAGATATTATTATAAAATACTCACTTTACTCAACCAGCTATGCTAAACACAGAATCAACTTTACAACTGCGTCTGTGGACTGTTGAGGACTACCACAAAATGGCTCAAGCAGGGATATTTGAGCCAGATGAACGGGTGGAACTATTAGAAGGAAAAATAATTTGGATGATTGCTAAGGGAACAGCACACACTTCAGCCGTAGGAAGAACATATAAGATATTAGAGAATCGAGTGGGAAACCGAGCTTGGATATCTATTCAAGATTCCATAACATTAAATGATCGGTCTGAACCAGAACCTGATATTGCCGTTGTCAAAATAGATCCTTTGGACTATGCTGATCATCATCCTACCCCATCGGAAGTTTATTTAATTATTGAAGTTGCCAATAGTAGTTTAAAATTAGATACTGAAACTAAGGCTAAGGCTTATTCTCAAGCGGGTATTAAAGATTATTGGGTGTTAGATGTAGTTAAACGTGAATTGCATATTTTTAGAAACCCGACGGAAACAGGTTATCACAGTCATTTGATTTTAACAGAATATGGGATGGTTTCGCCTTTAGATTTTCCTGATTTAGAAATTGCCATTTCTGATATGTTACCTTTGGTGAACGTCAGATAGAATAATTTAGGCTAAAATCACTAGCAGCAGCGAAGAATTTATGGCTCATAGTTCCTAAATGAATAATCATCCTTACGCTTGGATACAGGCATCTTTAGCAACTATTCATCACGCAGACTGGTATCGTTCAGTGCAAACTATTCACAGTCTCCCTGGTGCGACGGTGCTATTATCTGGGCAAGAGGTAATTAATTTTGCTAGTAACGATTATTTGGGATTAGCAGCAGATCAGCGATTACAAAAAGCCGCAATTACTGCTATTAAAGACTTTGGTACAGGTAGCACAGGTTCTAGATTACTGAGTGGACACAGAGAACTACACAGAAATTTAGAGCAAGCGATTACATCTACCAAACAAACAGAAGATACAGTCATATTTAGTTCTGGCTATTTAGCAAACTTGGGTGCAATTACCGCCATAGTGGGCAAGCGCGACTTAATTTTATCAGATCAATATAACCATTCCAGTTTAAAAAATGGGGCGATTCTCAGTGGTGCAGCATTGGTTGAATATCCCCATTGTGATATTATAAAATTAACAGAAAAATTACAGGAACAACGGCAAAACTACCGACGTTGTTTAATTATCACCGATAGCGTCTTTAGCATGGATGGTGATTTATGTCCGTTACCACAACTTTTAGATTTAGCTGAAAAATTTAGCTGTATGCTATTAGTTGATGAAGCTCACGCTACGGGAGTTATGGGAGAAACTGGTGCTGGCTGTGTGGAGTATTTTGGCTGTACAGGTAGAGAGTTAATTCAAGTCGGGACATTAAGTAAAGCTTTGGGTAGTTTAGGGGGATATGTGGCGGGGAGTAGCGCCTTAGTTGACTTTTTGCGAAATCGCGCCCCCAGTTGGATTTATACCACCGCCCTTTCACCGGCAGATACGGCCGCAGCTTTAGCCGCAGTTGAGATTGTCCAGCAAGAACCCGAACGCCGTCAGCAATTATGGGATAATGTGAATTATTTAAAACGATTAATTACAGAAAGTTTACCTAATTTAAAATTATTACCTTCTGAGTCTCCTATATTATGTTTTCAATTACCTGATGCAGCAACAGCATTAAAAGCCGGAAAGCATCTCAGGGAAGCGGGTATTTTTGCTCCAGCAATTCGTCCTCCCACTGTTCCCACCAGCCGGATTAGATTATCTGTTATGGCAACCCATACATATCTGCATTTGGAGCAGTTGGTGGAAGTTTTAAAAAGAATGCAACTATAGATTATGATACTTAGGGCTTACTTAATAAAGCTAGAACTTAGATATATCAAAAGTTTGAAGGTTAAAAAGGTGAATCAGGTGCAAGAGACATTTCCGGTAAAGATTGTAGAGACGTTCCATGGAACGTCTCTACGGGGGTTTTAGGTCACGCATATTTAGTTTCAGGTTGCGACTAATTAAGGGTATAGCCCGGATACCTGCAATTTGTGACATAATGTAAAGGTCTGTAAACTTAATTTTCAAAACTCTTGATTTAACGTTGTTTCAGCCTCCAGTAGTTGTATGATTTATGACGGTTGCTTTTTGTTTGGCTAAATGTGATTTTTGTTTCAATGCCATTCATAATGAACGAGAACGATAATTTAATTGGTTTAATGAACCAAAACGATATTTTGGATTGGTGGGATGTATTTCCCCAAATTCAGGACAAAAAAACTAAGGATAAGATGGCAGAAAAAGCAGCAAAGCAGAATAATTCAGAGTCATTTGAACAGAAACTATGGAAAACGGCGGATAAGCTGCGAAAAAATATTGATGCTGCTGAGTACAAGCACATTGTCTTAGGCTTAATTTTTCTCAAATATATCTCCGATGCCTTTGAGGAGTTGCACCAAAAACTGGTTGCGGGTGAGGGAGAATACGAAGGAGCTAATCCCGAAGATCCAGAGGAGTATGCGGCGGAAAATGTGTTTTTTGTACCAGTAGCGGCACGGTGGCCATCTCTCCAGGCACAGGCCAAACTGCCAACTATTGGGAAACTGGTTGATGAAGCGATGGAAGCTATCGAGCAGCAAAACGCCAAACGGTTAAAAGGGATTTTACCCAAGGTGTATGGACAACAGAAATTAGATCAGAAATCCTTGGGTGGATTAATTGACTTAATTGGATCAATTACGTTAGGGGATGCTGAAGCACAGGCACAGGATGTTTTAGGGCGAGTCTATGAATATTTTTTAGGACAATTTGCTCTAGCTGAAGGCAAGAAGGGGGGACAGTTATATACACCTGAAAGCATTGTGAAACTTTTAGTTGAGATGTTAGAACCCTACAATGGGCGTGTATTTGACCCTTGCTGTGGTTCGGGGGGAATGTTTGTCCAGAGTGAGAAGTTTATCAAAAATCACCAAGGGCGTTTGGATGATCTCTCAATTTATGGGCAAGAAAGCAACGAGACAACCTATAAATTGTGCCGGATGAATTTGGCGATTAGGGGGATTGACGGCTCAAATATTAAGTGGAATCCTGAAGGTTCATTTCTCAATGATGCTCACAAGGATTTAAAAGCGGATTTTGTGATTGCTAATCCTCCTTTTAATGATAGTGATTGGGGCGGCGAGTTATTGCGAAATGATGGACGGTGGCTGGATAAGGATCTTGTTCCTCCAGTGGGGAATGCTAATTTTGCTTGGGTTTCTCATTTCATTTACCACTTAGCCCCGACAGGTTCGGCGGGTTTTGTGTTGTCCAATGGTTCGCTGTCGTCCAATACAAGCGGTGAGGGAGAGATTCGCAAGGCTTTAGTGCAGAAGGATTTGGTGGATTGTATTGTCATGTTGCCTACCCAACTTTTTTATAATACGGGTATTCCTGCTTGCTTGTGGTTTCTTAGTCGGTATAAGAACGGGAATAAAAACAGGGATAGACATGGTGAGGTATTGTTTATTGATGCCTCAGAATTGGGTTATATGGTGAATCGCAGTAGTCGGGCTTTTACGGAAGCTGAAATTAGCAAGATTGCTGATACTTACCATGTCTGGAAAAGGAAGCCCTCCCAGATACCCTCCCCTAACCCCTCCCAGATACCCTCCCCTAACCCCTCCCAGATACCCTCCCCTAACCCCTCCCAAGGGGAGCTACCGTGTACACACAAGTCTTATCAAGATTAAATCGGCGGTTAGAAACCGCAACTACACAGGCAAAACCCACCTCCGTGGGTTAAAAATAAGTAGTTTTTCTTCAGTCCACGCAGGTGGACTTTGTTTGTGTAGCCGTGATTTCTAATCGCCAGGGCTTGTTTTGGGTAATCAGATCACTTGTGTGTACACCGTAGCCCAAGGGGAGGGGGATCGGAGTTTCAAAGTCCCTCGCCCCTTGGGAGAGGGATTTAGGGAGAGGGGCAGTTACCACGATATTAAGGGTTTTTGTAAGTCGGCTAACTTAGCTGAAATTGAAAAGCATAATTTTGTGTTGACACCAGGGCGGTATGTGGGTATTCCTGATGAAGTGGAGGATGGGGTAAGCTTTGAGGAGAAGATGGGGGCTTTAACGGCTGATTTGGCGGCGCAGATGAATGAGGGTTTAGCTTTGGATGCGGAGATTAAAATACAGTTAGCTAAGGTGGGTTTTTCTTTGGAGGTGGACTGATGACGCAAGTAGAACTGAAGCAAAGTATCATGCAACGTCTCGATAGGATGCAGCCAGAACAATTGGCTTTTCTAGTGAGTTTTTTAGATACTTTTGAGACTTATTTTCAATCGGTATCTCAATCACAACTGACAGCAGAAAAAAGGCATGAGTTGGTTAAAAGTTTGCAGGGTAAATACGCTTATACTTCTACGTCTAGTGATGATTTTGCCCGATGTAAACAAGATGAGATTGATTGGGAAGAACGTAATCAATAAAGGCGATTTTACAGATTGCAGTTAAGCATGATATCGGGTTTATATTAATTTCTGTCGAGCGCAAATGAGGTAATAAAAAATGATTGCTGTTAAAGATAAGTTTCCTAAGTTAACACCTGAAGAATATTTTGTCTGGGAAGAAAAACAACTGCTTCGCCATGAGTATCTTAATGGTAAACTTTACGCTATGAGTGGGGGAACGCAAAATCATGGACGAATTGCTAGTAATATTATTTTCATTGTTAAAGGTCATTTACGGGGCGGTGGTTGTCAGGTTGGTAATTCCGATTGTCGTGTCAATATTTTGGAAACGAAAGATTATGTTTATCCTGATGTGAGCGTTACTTGCGATGAGAGAGATAGGACTGCAATTCAAGCAATTCAATATCCCTGTCTAATTGTCGAGGTTTTATCTCCCAGTACAGCCAGTTATGACAGAGGGGATAAATTTAGATTGTATCGTCGCAATCCTAGTTTACAAGATTATCTTTTGGTTGATGCTGAGAAAATAGCGATTGATTTATACCGCAAAAATGAGCGCGGTAATTGGGAGATTTTTAATTATCAGCCGGGGGATAATATCAAGCTACAAAGTATTGATTTAAGTTTTCCCATTGAGTCGGTTTATGAAGATATTGTTTTTGAGGAATTAGGATAAATCGCTAGTATTTCTATCAGTTTGGGAATGAGTAAGGATTGATGCCTAAAAAGAGAAAATATCATCGGTACATTATGGGTAATAAGTGATTACACAAAATTAATTGCACAAATGACTATGAATTTACTAAAAATGCCAAAGTGATTTTTAAGGAGATGAATATGACTCAAGTTATCTTGAAACAGCTTAACCCCATTGTTATAGAAAAACTAAAACGTCTGGCTCAGAGTCATCAACGGACTTTGGAAGAAGAAATCACATCTATTCTTGAGAATGTAACAGAAAATACGCCTATAATTACATCTAAAAGTAGGGGCTGGTCGCCTGGTTTCTTTGAGCAGACTTGTGGTGGTTGGCAGGGGGAATTGTTAGTTAGAGAGCCTCAGCCAGAAGCACAGGAACGAGAGCCGCTATTATGAGTTATTTATTAGATACTAATGCCTGTATTCGCTATCTTAATTCCAGGAATAATCCAGTTTTTCATCGCTTAAATTCACTGCCACCAGATGATGTTTTTATTTGTGATATTGTAAAATTTGAGCTTTATTACGGAGCTTATAAAAGCTATAATAGAGACAAGAATCTGGCAACATTAAAGATATTTTTTGATGATTTTGTTAGCTTACCTTTTGATGGTCAAGCGGCAGATATTTATGGTTATATTCGTTCTGAATTGAATAAAAAAGGAACACCAATTGGAGTTTATGATTTACAAATTGCCTCAATTGCTCTTGCTAATAGCTTGGTGTTGGTAACTCATAATGTGGGAGAGTTTAGTCGTGTGGAAGGGTTGCAGTATGAAGACTGGGAGGTTGCGGTATGAATTAATAAAAATGCCAAAGTGATTTTTAAGGAGATGAATATGACTCAAGTTATTTTGAAACAGCTTAACCCCATTGTTATAGAAAAACTGAGTCGGTTTATGAAGATATTGTTTTTGAGGAATCTGTGTAAATTGCTAGTATTTCTAATCAATTTTGGAATGAATAAGGAGTTTGAGTTATGAGTATTACAAATTTTAATCAAGAGAAAAGGCTCAAACTGCTATTGCAAGAAAGGCGAGAAGAGATTTTACAGATTGCGTCCAAGCATGGGGCTTTTAATGTACGGGTGTTTGGCTCGGTGGCGAGGGGGGAGGAGACGGAAAATAGCGATATTGATTTTTTGATTGATTATGACCTCAAGAAAATTTCGTCTTGGTTTCCTGTGGGTTTAATTCAAGATTTGGAGGTTTTATTAAGCTGTAAGGTAGATGTGGTAACGGAGCAGGGGTTAAAGGAACGGATCCGGGAGCGCGTGTTACAGGAGAGTATTTTGTTATGAGAAGCGATCGCGAACGGTTAGTAGATATTGATGAGGCGATCGCCAAAATCGACAAGTATACGGTCAGAGGTAAGGAAGCAGCAAGAGAATATTACTTTTGATGATGTAGATTTTGCAGTTCTTCGCGATCGCTCTGTCGGTAGGGATGTTGAGTTTTGAGTATCAAGTATTTATTGGACATGGTTATTAAAGGATAGTTAGTCAAGGTAGATTTTAAGTTTATGAGTGAGTGGAAAGAATTTAAATTAAATGATCTTTGTAAAATCGGCTCAAGTAAAAGAATTTTTAGTTCTGAGTATGTTGTTTCTGGAATACCTTTTTTCCGTTCAAAAGAGATTATAGAAAAATCTTTTGGTGATTCAATCAGCGAACCTTTATTTATTTCAGAGAAAAGATTTAGAGAAATAGAAAAAAATTTTGGAAGTCCCAATGAAGGCGATATTTTAATTAGCTCGGTTGGGGCTAGGTCTGGGATTCCTTATCGGGTAAAGAAAGAGGATGGAAAATTTTATTTTAAAGATGGGAACTTAATCTGGATTAAAGACTTTACCGAAAATATTAACAGTGTTTTTCTCCTATATTGGTTGAAATCTAATATAGGTCAAGAAAATCTTGAATCAATAATGATAGGTTCTGCACAACCAGCATTAACAATCGATGGCATTTCTAATCTTTTTATAAACCTTCCTAACATCAAACTACAAAAAAGTATAGCTGATGTTTTATCTTGCCTAGATGCCAAAATCGAAAATCTGAGGCGACAAAATGAAACTCTGGAACAAATCGCACAAACTCTATTTAAGCATTGGTTTATAGATTTTGAGTTCCCCAACGCAGACGGTAAGCCCTATAAATCATCTGGTGGGGCGATGGTGCGATCGGAGTTAGGCGAGATTCCCGAAGGGTGGCGTGTTCTAACACTAGAGCAAATTTGTAAAACAATTTATAGGTATCCTCAATTTTACGGAATGGAAAAAGTAGATTCGGGAGTACCTGTTATTCGTGGTGAACACTTGTTAAACACTGGTCGAATAAGTGTTGATTTTAGCGACTATTGGTTTGTTAAAGAGGAGTATTCTGCTAAATTTCCTAAAACTATTTTAGAAGAATTTGATGTTGTTCTCTCTGTCAGAGGTAGTGTCGGAAACTATTCCGTAGTTGGTAAAAAACATATTCATGCCCAGATATCACCTAATACAATTAGGCTTTCTGCTAATCCTGACATTCTAAAAAAAACCTTTTTATATCCTTGTTTGAAAGTGAATAAATTCAAGCAAAAATTACTATCGATTGTTAGTTCTTCTGCTGTACCTGCTATCAATGCGGGTGAATTTAAAACATTTGAATTTGCAATTCCAGCAATGTCAGTTCAAGATATGTTATCTGATGTATTCAAGGATTTATATAAAAAGATAGATATTAACGAACACCAAATCCAAACTCTAACTAAAACCCGTGATACCTTATTACCTAAACTAATGAGTGGACAACTCCGCGTTAAAGAATAACCTATGAAACTACGAGAACTTGTTAATGAAATATTAATTGACCCTCGAAAACTCACAGCCTATGCCCTAGACCCAGAAAATCCCAAAGGTAAAAACAAAGCCTTCATGTTTGAAAAATATCTTGGCTATACTAAAGATAACTATCAACCCCTATTAGACCAAATTTATTTTCAAGCGCTCGATGCCGAAGCCATCCCACAAAATACAGATCAATATGGTACAAGATATCAAATAGACCTACAAATTCAAGGTATAGAATCAGAGCAAATAGAAATTGTGCGTACAGGATGGCTGATTGCTCCTCAATACTTCTCGGTTAAGGAGTGTAGAGACGTTCCATGGAACGTCTCTACAGGGGTTTTCGGCTCTAAACAAGTTCAATTAGCCACAATCTATATTCCTAAAAGATCATGATTAAACCCGAATTACTAGACATCGTAGAAATCCTTGTTAACCTGCCAGAACATCAACAGTTTGTTGGCGCTCAAGGAACTATTGTTGAATGTTACGACAGCGAGAATTTTGAAATTGAATTTAGCAAAGAAGATGGCGAAACCACCGCATTATGCGCCCTATCTTCTCAGCAATTTATAGTCGTTTGGAAAGCCACAACAAAACAATGGCTCACACCTGCCGATAAAATAGCCGCCATTTTTAATAACCTATCCGAAGCCAAACGCGAAGAAGTTCTAGATTTTGCCCGTTTTATCTATCAAAAAGCTTAAAATATTCGGTTCTTAGTTACTTGTTATGCTAATATGAAACTTCCCTCAGATGTCATTATTCCTGACGCAAAAATTAGCCAATACCTCTTAATTCATCGAAAACAAGACGACAAATCTAAATTTTTAGCTCAAGGTGGATTTACTCAAGATAATTCAGAACAACTTAAACAAGCCATTTTAGAACTCATACAAACCGAAGAAGTCATAGAAGATAGTAGTAATCAGTACGGCATATTCTATCGAGTAGAAGGTAACTTAAAAGGAATCAATCGAAATCTGGCAGTTGTAACAATTTGGCTAGAACGTGCCATTGACAAGAAAATTCAATTTATCACCCTAAAACCTAAAAAGGAGAAAAAATCATGATTAACCTCTATCAACGAGTTTCTTTAGCCCAAGACTTCCCAGAATATCACCTCAAAAAAGGAGACATTGCCACCTTTATTGATACCGTTCCCCATCCTACCGACGGTGAAGAAGGCTATATTCTCGAAATATTTAACGCTCTTGGCGAGTCCATTAATACGGTTATTGTCCCCAAATCAACTGTTGTAGAACTTAAAGCCGATGAAATTCTTTCTGTACGTTCCCTAGCCGAAATATCATGATTAATAAACTAACCTAATTACCAAATTGTCATGAGTATCTAATAAAAAACCCATTAACCTTTTCCATAGAACATAGCGTTAATCTCCTCTGACTCATCATCAAAATCATCAGCCATCCAAACACGCCCTTCCCAAGCCCCAGGAGTACGCGGCTCAAGTTCCGCCTCATAGCGTATCAAACGCACTAACGGTTTACCTTCTCGACTAATAACCACATCTTCACCCTCTAACACAGACTCTATTAATTCGAGAAGATATGCCCTTGCCTCTTGAACCGTTGCATTCTTCATAGACAAAAAAACCAAATAGACTAAAATCTAATTATAAAATGAAAATAAATGTATCATACCACACTTCTTTAATTTTTAATCTAAATGACTGCCCTCACCGAAGCCCAAATCGAAGAATACCAACTCCAACTCCTGCAAACCCTTGGTTATAGCTACTGCAACGGCTACGACATCCAACCAGAAGGCATCAAGCAAGAACGGGAAAGCTTCGGTGAAGTAATTTTAAAACATAGACTCTCACAGGCCATATCAAGAATTAATCCCACCATTCCCGATGATGCCCAATATCAGGCACAACGGGAAATATTTAATATTGCTAGTTCCGACCTACTCAACAACAACGAAATATTCCATAAATACCTCACAGAAGGCATCACCGTTGAATATCAAAAAAACGGCGAAACCAGAGGCGAACCTGTTAAATTAATTGACTGGGAACACCCCGAAAATAACGAATTTCTCACCGTCAACCAATTTACAGTTATTGAAGATAACCATAACCACCGCCCCGATATTGTCCTATTTATTAACGGCTTACCCCTCGTCGTGATTGAACTAAAAAACGCCGCCAATGAAAAAGCCAATCTTAACGCCGCCTATAACCAACTCCAAACCTATAAAAGCAGAATCCCTAGCCTATTTACCTATAATGCCCTATTAGTAATTTCTGATGGACTATCCGCCCGTGCTGGTTCACTTACGGCTGGGTTTAACCGCTTTGCGGCGTGGAAGTATCCCTCCCCTAACCCCTCCCAGAGGGAGGGGAACCGGAGTTTTCAGATTCCAGATGAGGAGAACCGGAGTTTCAAAGTCCCTCGCCCCTTGGGAGAGGGATTTAGGGAGAGGGAAATTAACGAACTAGAAATTTTAACTAACGGGCTACTAAACAAGCAAACCTTACTAGATTTAATTCGTCACTTTACAGTATTTGAAAAGTCCAAAACCGAAGACCTGAAAACAGGCATAGTTAGCATTACCACCATTAAAAAGATCGCCGCCTATCATCAATATTATGCTGTTAATAAAGCCGTTGAATCTATTCTTAATGCCTGTAATTATCCCTCCCCTAAGCCCTCCCAAAAGGAGGGGGATCAGAGTTTCAAAGTCCCTCTCCCGGTGGGAGAGGGATTTAGGGAGAGGGCAGATATTGAAGATTTGGGCTATAGAGGTGGATTAGCAGTAACGACTCTTTTAGAACAAGTACGAGAACTGAGAAAAAATCAAACAGCTGCGGAAAAAATATTTTGGGAAATTGTGCGGGCAAAACGTTTTTTAGGGTTAAAATTTCGCAGACAACATCAAATCGGCAATTACATTGTTGATTTTTACTGTCATGATTGCAAATTAGTAATTGAGCTTGACGGAGAGATACACAATCAACCAGAACAACAGCAACGCGATCGCCAACGAGAAGAATATCTAAAATCTTTGGGACTTAATGTTGTAAGATTCACCAACCAAGAAATTTTCCACAATCTCGAAACCGTCCTCGAAAACATCATTGAGCATTTGTCCCCCTCTGCCAGTGGGAGAGGGGCTAGGGGAGAGGGTGATCTTACCTCTAAAACAGGGGCTAGGGGCGATCGCAAAGGGGGTGTACTTTGGCATACCCAAGGAAGCGGTAAATCCCTTTCAATGGTATTTCTGGCAGGAAAACTGGTTTTAAACCCCAACCTCCAGAACCCCACCATTGTCATGTTGACAGATCGCAACGACTTAGACGATCAACTATTTGATACCTTCGCAGGTTGTCAGCAACTCCTGAGACAAGACCCCCAACAAGCAGGAGATAGAGATCAAGTCCGCCAACTGCTCAACACCAACTCAGGCGGTATCATTTTTACCACCGTCCAGAAATTTTCCCCGGCTGATGGTGAAACCCTCTATCCCCAAATTAGCGATCGCCCTAATATCATTGTCCTGGCAGATGAAGCCCACCGCAGCCAATACGGTTTCACAGCTAAACAAGTTAATGTCCTTGATGCGGAAGGTAATGTAATTGGTAAACGCACCAAATACGGCTTTGCCGAATATATTAGACAAGCTTTACCCAATGCTACCTTTGTGGGCTTCACAGGTACACCCGTAGAACAAACCGACAAAAACACCCCCGCCATTTTTGGTGAATATATCGACATCTACGACATCTCCCAAGCCGTCAAAGATGGGGCAACTGTGCCGATTTATTATGAAAGCCGCTTAGTAAAAGTTGATTTAGACGCAGCAGGTAGACAACTCCTAGAGGAACTAGACGAAGACCTCAGCTTTGAAGACCTCAGCACCACCCAAAAAGCCAAAGTTAAACAAACAAAACTGGAAGCGATTGTTGGTTCTACTAAAAGAATAAAACAGATTGCTCAAGATATTGTCACCCACTTTGAGGCACGGCAACAGGTAAACAAAGGCAAAGCCATGATTGTCACCATGAGCCGCCAAATCGCCGTTAACCTCTACGATGCCATAATTCAACTCCGCCCCGATTGGCACAGTCAGAATCTCAACTTAGGCAAAATCAAAGTTGTAATTACTACCTCCGCCGCCGATGACGGTAATTTAGTTAAACATCACACCAGCAAAGCCCAACGTCAAAACCTCGCCCAACGCCTCAAAGACCCTGACAACTCCCTAGAGTTAGCCATAGTCTGCGATATGTGGCTGACAGGCTTTGATGCCCCCTGTCTGCACACCATGTATATTGATAAACCACTTAAAAGTCATAATTTGATGCAAGCGATCGCTCGGATTAACCGCGTCTATTTTGAAAAAACAGGCGGTTTGATTGTAGACTATCTGGGACTGGCTGCTGAACTCAAAAAAGCCCTATCTTTCTATTCTCAAAGTGGGGGGAAAGGCGACCTCACCCTCAATCAAGATGTGGCTGTGGGACTACTCCTAACCAAATTGGAAATCGTCGAGCAAATCATGTCAGGCTTTACCTATCAGCATTATTTTGAGGCTGAAATAGGGGAAAAACTAAATATTCTCAAAAATGCCACTAATTATGTAGCTGCACCAACCATCAAAGATAGATTTCTTAGTGAAGTTATCGCCCTATCTAAAGCCCATTCTCTCGCTGTTCCTCACCCCGACGCGATCGCTGCATCAGAAACCATCTCCTTTTTCCAAGCCATCCAAGCCAGCCTCAGAAAACTAGAAAGCAGTGGTGATGGTGGTGGACTCAGCAACCAAGACATCGAAACTGCCATCCGTCAAGTTGTAGATCAGGCGTTAGTATCTGATGCAGTGATTAACATCTTTGATGAAGCTGGTATTAAAAACCCTGACATCTCTATTATCTCCGATGAATTTATGGCAGAAGTGCGGGGGATGGAACACCAAAACCTGGCGGTGGAACTGTTGCAAAAATTACTCAAGGATGAAGTTAAAACCCGCAGTCAGACGAATATTGTCCAAAGTCGTAAACTTTCTGAGATGTTGGAAGATGCCCTGCGCCGTTATCGCAACCAAGTCATCAGTGTGACGGATATCTTAGAAGAACTGTTGGAACTGGCAAAAGATACTAAAGCTGCTGATGCTAGAGGTGAAGAACTAGGATTAGAACCGTTTGAATTGGCCTTTTATGATGCCCTCTCCCAAAACCAAAGTGCCCAGGATATTATGGGTGTTGATAAACTGCGCGAATTAGCGATCGTTCTAGTGGAGAGAATCCGCCAAAACGCCTCTATTGACTGGAATCTTAAAGAAAGTGTGCGATCGCGGATGAAGATTGCCGTTAAGCGTCTGTTGCGAAAATATGGCTATCCCCCCGACATGGAGGCACTAGCTATGGAACTTGTCTTAGAGCAAGCCAAAGTTTTTACTGAATTTGAAGTTTCAACACAACAATAGACTTCTTGCAAAAGTTGTGATTTTTAAATTCTTCTTTGCGTCTTTGCGCCTTTGCGTGAGCTTTTCAAGAATATTCTTGGCAACACCAAAGTATTTATGCAAGAGGTCTATTAAGCGATCGGCACAACGGGATAAAATAAATTTTATATTTGGGAGAGGGAACAGGGAACCTATAAGGAATATAGAGATTTTTGTTTGGTCTAAAAATGTTAAATTAATTTTGCCCAGGTACTTATTATGAAAATACTCACTTTACTCAATCAGCTATGCTAAACACAGAATTAACTTCCTTTAGATTTTCCTGATTTAGAAATTGCAATTTCTGATATGTTACCTTTGGTGAAATTGACAGCTTAATTAGGGTTTGCTGAATAAACCAAAAACCTAGATATATCAACAGTTTCAGGCTGAAAAAAGTAGGAGAAGGTGCAAGAAATAAGCGATGCAATCATCAAAAACCGTTCATTTACCCAGATTTGAGAATATTCTGATCTCCTTCTAATTCTTCCTCCTGACTCCTGACTCCTGACTTCTGACTCCTAGCCCTAACGGAAAGACTTTTTCAGCAAGCCCTAATTATCAGAATCAGTAGTATGTAGAGTGCGTCAAACCCGATAATTGAGCATCTAACAGACCTTCTCTATCTGACGCACCGCACTAATATGGGATTCCAAAAGCTTGAAACTAGGTAATTTCGTTTATACATATCATCTGCATTTTGTACAGTGCGTAAGTCCTAATTTCTGTCTTTAGGTTTATGAATTTTTTATAAATCATGCTTAAAGTTTATATCTAGGTGGTTATTCACCTGAGTCAGTAAGTGAGGCTAAAAATTATGTCAGTGACAAATATCAAACCTAAATCTGCGTTACTTTTAGATTTATCCACAGACGAACAGCAAGTATTAACTGGTGGAATCAGTCATCCTGCAAATATTATGTCTGATGATGATTCTACAATGATGGAAAGTCTACCTCCGAATATGCCCCCTGGTGCAACTCTTGTAGTTCCTAATATGCTATATTCTGTCCCATCTATGGCTGTAAATACTTTAAACCCATTTGGTCAGTCAATGGAAGACGACGATTAGAGTTCTCGCTAGACACAGAGGGAATGGGGATTTGAGGAGAAATTACTCTTCTATTCCCCGATTATACTGTGTCAGTTCGGACTAAAATAACGGTACGATCGCTCTTACTAGAAATAGTTTCGGGAATATTACCTTTAATCACTTGTTGCAGCAGACTTTCCCGACTTGCTCCTAAAATAATTACATCAGTTTGATCGTTTTGGGCACAATCAATTACAGTGTCAATTACAGAACTAGCACAAACTGGGATTCCTTCTATAGTACCGTTAATTTTCCGTTGCAGGAAGCGGACAGAATCATCTAAAATTGTGGTGTCTGGATTTGATTCGTTAGGCTGAAAAACTTGATATAATTTAATTTCAGGTGATAAACTCAGGCTAGTTAGGGCGGGTAATAATTGTACTGCTTCGCTAGAATTGGGTCCCCCTGCTAATGGTAATAACCAACGTTTAAAGCCTTTTGTTTCATCTAATTTGACTAAAACTACTTCACAAGCTGCTTGACGAATTAGAGTATCTACAACTCGGCTAAATACCCTCCCAGGGGTTGATGTATTGCCTTTCCAACCCATCAATAATAAGTCAATGTGTCGTTCTTTGATGGTTTCTAAAACTGCCCCCGCGACATCATGGGCGACTCGAATTTGGGTGTGTATGGGAATATGTAAATCTTCCCCTAATTGGACTGCTTGCTGTAAAAGTCGATGACTTCTGGCGGTTTCTACTGGGGTTTCTGCGGGTATGCGACTGCGGGGGACTAATATTACTTGCAAACATTCTAACTCATAATTGCGTTCCTTAGCGATCGCTCCCGCCATTTCTAATAAAGTTTGGGCTGTATGGGGATGAGATAATGGCACTAATAAGCGTCCTTTACCGATAGCTGGGGCGCGATTTTGGTAAATAACACAAGAAGGGGCTGATTTTGGTTCTATTTGTTGGTCTGTTTTCCCACTTAATCTTTCTGCTTCAACTCGAATAATATCACTGCGAGTAATGATTCCTACTAATTTTCTCCCTTCGGTCACAGGTAAGCAATTAATGTTATGACGATTGAGTAAAAGCAAAACATAGGAAAGAGGGCTGGTAGGGCTAACAGTGATAGGTTCAGGAGTCATGATTTCACTAATAGTCATGTCCCCACTAATTCTTTGTGAGTCAATATTTCCTAAATCTGTTTGGGTTAAAATCCCCACAATTAGACCCTTTTCCATCACCGGAAAGTGACGATGATGGGAATCGGAAAAAGCCTGTATAGCTTGATCAATAGTGGTTTGCTTAGATAAAGTTTCTACTCGCCTTTGCATCACATCTGTGGCGCTAATTTGGGTTAACAGTCCCTCCCCACTGGGCTTTTTGTTGATGTAAATGCCTTTCCATTCTAACAGTAAATCATAAAGTGAACGATGATCAATTTTGTCTGCAACTATATAAGCAACTACAGAAACTATCATTAATGGTAGCACCAAATTAAAATCTGTCGTCATTTCAAAGACAATAACTACAGCCGTAATTGGTACTTTGGAAACCGCACTTAAAAAGGCCGCCATACCTACATGAGCGTAGGTTGTGGGTACACCTATTCCCAGTAAGCTGTATTCAGTAGCACCTACTAAATAGCCCAAAGCCGCCCCTAAAAATAAAGTGGGTACAAGTAAACCTGCGGGCGCGCCTGAACCATAGCAGATGACAATTAAGATAAATTGAACTATAAAAGCGATCGCTGCAAATTGCCAATTAGACTGACCACTGAGGAGAATGTCTTTTAAACCGGCATTATTCCGAAAATCTACTGGCAAAAGAGCGATCGCTATCCCCGTCACTAATCCTGCCAACCCAATCCGCCAAGCCAAACTCAGGTGTAATACTCGTCGATTAAACGCTAAACCTGCTAAAATACTTTTGTTAAATAAAATACCTAATAATCCCGCCAGCAATCCCAAAATTAAGTAAAAAGGAATTTCTTGAAATTGAAAAGTGGTTTGAGAAACAGCTACATCTAGCCCTAAATTCCAACTTTGACTACCATAAAGTCGAGAAAGACCAGAAGCAATTAAAGAAGCCAAAATTGCCGTACCAAGGGTAATACCAGATACATCTTGCAGTAATTCTTCCACCACAAACAAAACCCCAGCAATAGGCGCATTGAAAGCAGCAGCTAAACCCGCACCTGACCCCGCAGCAATTAGTTGGCGACGATGTTCTGGGGAAGTAGGAACCCAGTTACTTAACTGATTTGCTAAAGATGCCCCAATTTGTGTAGTTGGACCCTCTCTTCCCAGTGGAATACCTGAACCTAAAACTAGAATGGCGCTAATTAATTTGATTAAAGCAATCCGTAAATTTAACGGTAATGGCACGCGAGCTAATACAGCTTTGACATCAGAAGTTCCACTACCTGAAGCTTCTGGTGCAAAGGTTTCCACAAGCCAACCCGCCAAAAATCCCCCCACCAATCCAATGGCCGGTAGTACCAAATAGGCAGGCCAGCGATAAGAAAGATTAACCCGCCATGCCCCTGCTGCCTCTACTGCTTGCCCTAGTAACACTGCTGCCAGCCCAGAAACTAGACCAATTAAGCAAGCCTCAAAAAAGGCTAAACGTCTAGGTTTCAGCAATGTCCGAGAAAGTCGAAGCCAAAAAATTTTTCCCTTAACTAACATTTTATAGTAATTATTGATTTTTAGTAGTGAAAGCGGCAGGCCAGAATCCTAATTTTATCATCTAGGATTTCTGCATCAAATTCCAAGTTTTTCACAGGTGTCGCTTGTCAAATTAAATGTCCACTTGCCAAATTAATGTCCACAAAAATATTAACCTTTAAACCCTTACTATGTAGGGGTTTTGCTATTTTAGCTTATATTTAACCAGCCAGATGCTAATTGACAAAATAACTGTCCAAACTTAAATATCTGACAAATTAATTGTCCGTTGGCTAGGGTTGTGGGCGTTGATGCTGATAGGTTAGAGCAGATGTTATACTTGATAAGGTAATAACTTGCGTTTTTACATCCATAGGACTTACGGACAAGTTACGGAATATCGAACCGCAGAGGACGCAGAGGACACGGAGAAATAAGAGTCTGAGACGTTTTTTGCGTAAGTCCTAATTGTGGGGCTAGGTTTAAAGTTCCGGCGTTGTGGGTTGATGGTTGGTGTCATCGGTGTTTTTTGCCGTTTGGGGAAATGGCGAAGTGGCAAAAGTTTTGGCTTATGCAAAGTAATATTATTGATCTTTAATTACCCGTTGCATATTTGATTACTGACTGTGATATATTGGGGTGATCTGATATTATATCACTGATAATCTTTCAGTGTTTATATATGACTTTTACTTAAATTTAGATATGGTTGTAGGTCTGAACTCTGTTCGTGAACTTTTAGAAGCT
Organism: Cronbergia sp. UHCC 0137; assembly: GCF_034932285.1. Classification (NCBI taxonomy): domain Bacteria; kingdom Bacillati; phylum Cyanobacteriota; class Cyanophyceae; order Nostocales; family Nostocaceae; genus Cronbergia; species Cronbergia sp. UHCC 0137. The sequence goes on along the minus strand of NZ_JAYGHC010000006.1, from coordinate 63,683 downwards.
GCTTACTCAACCCTCAATTTTCAAGAGGGTGAGCTTCTTGCTACAGATATTCCTCCTACTAACTTGACGCTGGAACAATGGATCGAAAAAGGAGATTGGCTATCTTTAGGTAAGCAAGTTGGGGCAGAAAAGATTTTTTTTGTTAACAATAATCCTATAATTGTTTTTGCTGGTGTAGAAGAAACTGAAGATGATGAGGTTTTGCGTCGTGTTTTTAATAAAATTTGGTGCATGGCAAGACCTCAATATTTATTTTTAGCGAAACAAGGTGAACTTGCTGTTTATGATTTAACTAAGCCTCCATCTAAAACTATTGAAGAGTGGCAAAACAAGGAGTCATTAGCTGTTGCTAGAACTACAGCCGAGGTAGCATCAAAATTATATCAATATAGGCGTGAGCAAATAGAGTCTGGTAGATTATTTGAAGATCACCGTTTTGGGACAGACAACCAACGGGCTGATCAATCTTTAATTCAGGATCTTAAGAGAGTCCGTTTTGCTCTCATGGATGAAGGGCTTAGAGGAGATAAATTAAAATATGCTCATTCCCTTATAGGTAGATCAATTTTTATTAGATATTTAGAAGATAGAGAAATACTCTCGCGGGAGTATTTTGATGAAATAGCACAAGAAAATCCACAATGGCAAAATTTACTAAATGCCCCAGACTTCCTACCACTTAATCTTGAGCCTGAAGCTAAACAATTTTATATCAGAATTCTAGGAAACAAAGATTTTACCTATACACTTTTTGAAAGACTAGCTAATGATTTTAATGGAGATATGTTTCCCTCTGATCTTCAAGAGAAACAGGCAATTACAGCAGACCATCTCAATCTTTTACAAAGATTTTTAAAGGGAGATTTATGGTCTTCAGCAAGACCATTATTCTTCTGGGCTTATAAATTCCAAATTATACCTATTTCCTTAATTAGCAGTATTTATGAAGAATTTTATCATGAAGAAAATGAAGAATCAGATGATTTTGGTACACACTACACACCTGGTTCTTTAGTAGAATATCTTCTTTCCAAAGTTCTAAATCCAGAATGTTTAGATAAAAATCCTCGTGTTATTGATCCTTGTTGTGGATCAGGAATATTTTTAGTTGAATCTTTCAGACGCATAATTCGCCATCATGTTTATAAAAATAATGGACTGCGTTTAAATGCAGAAAAAATGAGAGAGGTTTTATGCAATCAAATTGCAGGTATTGAAATTAATGAAGAAGCTATACGCATAACATCATTTAGTTTATATCTTGCTCTTATTCACTATCAGGAAGCTCCAGATATACTTAAACAAATTAAAAATGGAAAACATCTACCCAATCTTATTTACCAAGATGGTTGGACTGATGATCAACAGCATTTTAATAATTTGCTTAGAGCAAATACTTTTGATATTACTTCAGCAATAAAAAATAATAATGAAATATTTAAAAGGTTTAATAGTAATTGTGCTGATGTAGTAGTTGGTAATCCTCCTTGGGGTTCAAGTCCAATTGGATGGAATAAAATAGCTAAATGGTGTGAAACCCATGAATACCCAGTTGGAGATAATGAAAGATCCCAGGCTTTTATTTGGAGAGTGCTTGAATTACTTCGTGATAATGGTTGGGCATCTCTTTTAGTATCTACAGGTGTTTTGTTAAAGACACACAAAAACAGTAAAGCATTTAGAAGCGAGTGGCTTAAAAAAGTTGAACTTAAAGAAGTTATTAACTTTGCTCATGTCAGAGATGTTTTTTTTCGTCGAGCTACAAAGGATCATATAAAAAATAAAACATCTGCAAAAACTAGTAGTAAAAAATCCAAAAAATCTTCTGCAATTGCTCCATTTGCCTCAGTTTTGTTTTGCAAGAAAAGCGAAGTAAAAACTCAGAACACCTATGTTTTGTACTGGTCAGCTAAAAAAACTGCAATGGTTAAGGAACTTCAAGCAGTTGTTTTGAGTGTTGTTGATCGTCATGTAGTAAGACAGGCAGACTTTTTGCGTAATGATACTCTTTGGAAAATTTACTGGTGGGGAAATCATAGAGATGTATCTCTTGTCTCAGCTATAAATTTATACACTCCTTTGAAAGTTTTGCATGATAAAAATAATAGTGGACAAGGGTTTTCTGAAGGTAAAAAAGATCAAAAGATATCTCACCTGCCAAGACAATTACCAGTTGAATATTTTCAGAGATATGAACTTATTAAGCCTGATTGGTTTCAAAAACCACCTGTAATGGTAACTAGAGAACGTAACCTAACTTTATACGAAGGAGATAGATTATTAATAAAGCATGGTATTACTGAATCTTCCGGTAATAAAGGGCAGATAATAGCTCGTATGGAATCAGCTAGATTCTGCTTCACTAATTCAATTAACTGCATTAAATTAATTGAACCTGAAACCTGGAAATATAAAGTTATCCTGGGTATCTTGTGGTCTTCATTATCGCGTTACTACTTTTTTCTTACTTCTAGTAAATGGGGTATATGGCACGATGGAATTTATAAGGATGAATATCTAAATCTCCCAATTACTTTACCTACAGATAATAATCTGCGTGAGCGAATTATTCAGATTGTTGAAGAACTACAAAATTGGAATCAAGTTGAAAGATATGAATTAGTGAAGCGAGTAAGAGATTCGCGGCTTAATACCATACCAATTATTTGGCTACTTATTGGGAGAATTAATTGTATAGCGGGTATGATATTTTTGTACAAGTTCCATAATTATCAAATACAGTTAAATAATCAACTAACAGATTTAGAGTATAGCTTAGATGAAGCAATATTTGATTTATATGAGTTAAATATATCAGAACGTGACCTAATCAGAGATATGTGTGATGTTGGAATAGAATTTTTCTACAACCACAGTAATAGTCAGGCTGTGCAATCTTTAAATATAAAATTTCTTCCAAAATTACAAGGTACTATTGCGGATATTTCCAATATACGCTGTAATCAAAATCATATTCAAGGATATATTTACACTTTTCTCAATATTTGGAATCGTGAACTAGAACCTGATGGTGAATTTAATTGGAAAGTTATTTATGCTGAACCAAATTCAACCATGTTAGCTGTTGTTTTTGCAACTCAAGAGAAAAATATTTCTCCACCAAACAGTTCAAATTCTAGTGAAGATGAATGGACAGAAATATTAAGAAGCATTGGTAAACATAATTTAGTTCCTTATGACAGCCATCAAATTTATATTGATGGTATGATTCGTGTAGTTAGCGATACTCAAATTATTATCATTAAGCGTAATGAAATGCGGTTGTGGACTCGTAGTATGGCTCGTGAAGATGCTGAAGCTACGTTGCTACAAGCAATTCACTTACAAGAAACTACTCAAAGTGATAGGGGTGAGGTATTATGATTCGTATTAGTAGGCAAAGAGAAGATATATGGACTAGACATGAAAAAAGAGTATTGGAAATATTTAAACTAGCTTTAAAAATGCTCCGTGAAGAATCTTCACTTCCAGATAAGGAAGATGAAATAAATCGGAAATTATGTTTTCTTGTACGTCGCGCAAACGGGGATTTACAAAATCAACATCAAGGTATTGAGTGGCCTATTACCTATGAATCAAATAACCAACCAGATGCAGATGATGTAACTCGAAGTACACGAGAATCTAAACGTCCAGACTTTCAATGGGGTGTATGTGATACTAACGAACTTGACCCTGATAGAAGGGACAAATTTTATACTATTGAATCCAAGCGACTAGGTTCTCCATCAAGCACCACATGGATACTTAACAAAAACTATGTGGTTAATGGTATGAAGCGTTTCGTTGATCCTGAATGGAGCTATGGTAAATCATCACACTCAGGTGCGATGATTGGCTATATCCAAGATATGGAATTGCAAACTATTTTGGAGGAAGTTAATACTAATGCTGCATCTGAGTTATTACCTAATATTACTATATCATCTGATGGTGAACAACCAGATATCACACAACTAGACCAAAGATTAGATCGTGAACAGATTCAACCTACGCCATTTGATCTGAGACATCTTTGGGTTGATTTAAAGCACCATTATCAGGATAAAGATAAAACAAACCAACAAATAGAAGAAGTTAGTAAGCCCAAGCAAACTAATAAAAAACCTAGAACCACTAAAAAAAGTAAAGATGGAGAACCTTTAGAAGAAGAGGTTAGTAAACCCAAGCCAACCAATAAGAAATCTAGAAATACTAAAAAAAGTAAAGCTGGAGAGCCTTGATTATTTAATATTTGAGCTTTTTGCAAAAATAAACAGTTATGAAAGAAAGTTAGTTTGATCAAGCGAAATTAATTGTTATTAGCTAAATATAATTTTTCCCCTCATCAAGAGATGCGATCGCTGCGCTCACCGTATAAATGGCTCTCTTCCTACCAAATTCTACTAAATAGGG
>NZ_JAYGHC010000006.1:30611-59071 GCF_034932285.1 Cronbergia sp. UHCC 0137 | reverse complement strand
ATAAAGTGAATTAGCCAATACCGTATTTGGGGAAGAACGACACTAATTTGCGAACTGCGACATATAATTTGCGAATGTACATACATGGAGAATAGGAGACTCGAACCCCTGACCTCTGCGGTGCGATCGCAGCACTCTACCAACTGAGCTAATTCCCCTAGTGAGCGTATTCTATTCTAACACTCAGGCGCGGCAGTTTTCACATCTTTTTGTAAATAAATTTCCTGCACCCGTTCTAATTCTAAATCAGTCAAATAATCTACAGTCCAGTTAGCTTGACGTTGCAACATATGAAAGGGGTAAGTATTCGCTACACCCACTACCTGCATCTGAGCGCGTTTGGCAGCTTGAATACCTGCGGGAGTATCTTCAATCACTAAACACTCTTGTGGCTGCAAGTTTAAATCTGGATTTGCTTGGTTGAGACGTTCTACAGCCAGCAAATAACCTTCTGGTTGGGGTTTACTGGTACTGATATCATCCCCAGCGACGATCACCTTAAAGTATGGAGATAGTTTGGCACATTCTAGAACCACTTCTATTTCTTGACGGAGAGCGTCACTGACCAGCCCTAAAATTAGATTTTGCGATCGCACTTGAAAGATCAAATCTTCCACACCGGGATATAAGGGCAACTTTTCCAACTTTTCCAATTCCAGTAAATAGGATTGGGCTTTGCGCTGGAGTAACTGACTTAAATATTCTTCTGTCACCACCCTACCACGATTTTTGAGCAAGTCTTGAAAAAAAGAGCGATCGCTACGCCCCAGAGAAGCTTGACGTTCATGCACCCTTTGCGGTTGCAGATTTTCCTGAACCAGAATTTCATCTATCAGTTGCAGGTGGATTGACTCATCTTTAATGATGACACCGTTAAAATCAAACAGAACTGCCTTTAAACTCATCTCACTACCCCAAATGTTGGGGAATCAACATCCTCGAAATCATTATTATCTTCTATTGTGGCATCTGTTGATATTGTTACTTGTGATCAATATCGGTTGACAAGTTCAATACTTTTGTACTACAAATAGAATACACCCTAAATGGAGATCAATAAAATGTATAATTCATCACAAAATAGTCCGAAAGAACTTAGGACACAGATGATCAAACTTCCTCATTTAAAAACCCCAATCCAAACTTAGAATTATGCCCTACGAAAAGTTAGAAATTAACACTCCATCACCAGTTTTATCTTGGGCAAATCATCCATTAGGCTCAGATGAAATCAAAATGGCTAAAAACGTAGCTTCATTGCCATTTGTGTTTAAACACGTTGCCTTAATGCCAGATGTACATTTAGGTAAAGGTGCTTTAGTTGGTTCAGTCATTGCCACCAAAGAAGCAATCATTCCTGCTGCGGTGGGGGTGGATATTGGTTGCGGAATCTCTGCCATTAAAACCCCATTTAAGGCAGAACAACTGGAAGGTAAACTAAAAAAAATTCGCTTGGATATTGAAGCAGCAATTCCCACAGGATTTAACGAAAATAAAGATGTAGAAAAAGCAGTAGCTAACTGGCAACGCTGGCAAGATTTTCAAGATTTGCATCGTGGTGTGCAAGATTTAGAAAGCAAAGCCATGAAACAAATGGGTTCTCTTGGTGGGGGTGAAAGATTGCCCCATCTTACAGTAATGTAAGATTAAAAACTCGTCCAAATCGGTGAAAGCTGCGATCGCTAATACCGAGGGAAGCGGTAAAACGCCCCGTAGAGAGTAGAGGGACTTGGGCATCCTAATTTACTAGGATGAAGGTGTACTCCGAACTATACCGAAATTGAAGGTATAGAATCAAGCAGAAATGACTTGATCGATTGCTGGTTTCATTTATGATATTGTGGAGTTATGGAAACCACTAATATCACACTAAACAACCCCGATTATGCCTACTTGTTCGGCTTCATTCAAACTGATGGTCATCTATACAATAATACTCGTGATCGAGGTCATTTAAGTATAGAAATCAGTAAGCAAGATGAAGATATATTGTGGGCTTTTAAGACCCTAGTACCGTTTAATTCTTCCATTACTGAACGTATTCGTAGCACTAATTTTAGTCAGAATTCTACATCAGTTATTTGGAAAGTTTATGATAAACGATTTCGAGATTATCTTAAATCCTGGGGTTTACCGATAGGTAGTAAGTCAGAGCTAGTCAAACCACCCAGTTGTAGTTTCTCCAAGGTTGATTATTTTAGAGGTTTGATAGATGGAGATGGATCTCTAGGGTTTACTTCAAACGGGTTTCCCTTTCTATCTCTAGTTACATCTAGCTCACATATTTGTTTTGAATATATAAAGTTAATTCAGCAGATTGTGGGTAAAACAAAAACCTCTAATAGAAATACTAGAGATAATATTTACAACATGACGGTGTATAAAGAAGATGCTCAAGCATTAGCAAAATACTTATACTATGATGGTTGTCTGGCCTTATCTAGAAAAATCATCAAAGCTAATAAAGTATTGAGTTGGATTCGTCCTCCTGATATGAAGAGGATTAACAACAGAAAATGTTGGACACTTCAAGAAGATCAGTTCATTACTACCCATTCAGTTGAGTGTTCAATGGAAGTATTAAGCAGAAGTCGAAACAGTGTTGAACTTAGACTGTGGAGACTCAACAAGCTTAACCAGCAATTAGTAACAAATTGAATCACTTTATTGAAGTGTGTCTTGATCTAGAGAATCAAGTTTGGTTAATGTTACATTCTGGTTCTCGAAACATTGGTAATAATCTCGCTCAATGTCATATTAATACAGCTAAAGAATTAGCTAAAATGGCAAGTAATAAATTACCTGATCCTGATTTAGCTTATTTTGTGGCTGGTACGCCAGAATTTAAAGCATATTGGCATGATTTACAATGGGCGCAAAATTACGCACATTTTAATCGTGATGTAATGATGGCTCGATTTAAACGCATCATCGAAAAACATTTAGCCGGGGGAAGAGCAATTAAACCCTTGTTACAAGTTAATTGTCATCACAACTACGCCGAAAAAGAAATACATTTTGGTGAAGATGTGTATGTCACTCGTAAAGGTGCTGTTCGGGCAAAAACCGAAGATTATGGGATTATTCCCGGTTCAATGGGAGCAAAATCCTATATTATTAAAGGTAAAGGTAATGCTCATAGTTTTTGCTCGTGCAGTCATGGTGCAGGACGTTTGATGTCGAGAAGCAAAGCCAAAAATGTTTATACCCTTGATGATTTAATTGCACAAACAAAGGGTGTTGAATGCCGTAAAGATACAGATGTGATCGATGAAATTCCTGGAGCGTATAAGCCAATTGAGCAGGTGATGGAAAATCAAGCTGATTTAGTTGAGATTGTAGCGACGCTTAAACAGGTTGTTTGTGTCAAAGGTTAACATTGATCACCGATTTAATGGATTAACAAGATTTCACGGTTAAATTGCCATAATTGCCAGCCTAAAAACAAGATCCCCCTAGCTGCTCTTTGTAACAAGCTAGGGGGATCTCATAATTGGTAGTCTATAGGTCTTTCGGTATAGCATCTAGAATAAATTATATGACATTTATTTGGACTTGTCTACCCTTGCGATTATAATCTTCCATGATTTTATATATTCTTTAGAATCTAGATCACAGATTCAAGGGACTAATCTGGGATTAAGCCTGGGTTGAGGATTTAACGTATCTTCACAGGGTAGAGAACCGAGTGGTTTGAGATTTGCTTGGGTTTTTGAGAACGGATTTAGAGATTTTGGATTAAATTGGTGATCAGAGAGCTAACAGCAGGAGCGTCTACCTGTTGCAGAGGTGGTGGTAACTGGTGTAGGTTCACTTTTGCCAGCATAAAAGCCTCTAGACGCTCTCCCTTAGCTACTGGGGGTTAACTCAACTGTGGCTAGATTGTAGAGCGTGCAGGAGAGTTGACCATAACAGAATAGCTGAGTGCTGATAGCAAAGATAAACCTAAAATCCCCGAATCCAAGTGTTAAATTTGTCTCAAAATGGGTGTTCTGTATGGGTTGCTTCTTCAACTGAAGGGCTACTAACACCAACTGCTGTTGCTCTTGGCAAATTTGATGGTGTTCATCTTGGTCATCAAAGGGTGATTCAACCAGTATTACCGTCAGCAGAGAAATCGGGAAATGGTGAACGTGTATACTCAACCGTTGTTACCTTTCATCCTCATCCCCAGGAATTTTTTTCAGGACAACCCCGTGCATTGTTAACACCACTGGATGAAAAAGTTCAACAATTGCGATCGCTAGGGGTAGAACAACTGGTATTATTACCTTTTGACAAGGATCTGTCTGCCCTAAGTCCTGAAAACTTTGTCGAACAAATTCTGGTCAAACAACTACAATGCCGAAAAGTTAGTGTTGGCCAAGACTTTTGTTTCGGTAAACAGCGTCTTGGTACTGCCAAGGATTTACAAATACTCGCTGCCAAGTATGATATTCCTGTGACTATTGTTCCCATCAAAACTTATTTAGATGAGAACTTGAAAATTGCACCAATTGAGGATCATCATCGCATCAGCACTTCATTAATTCGTCAAACCCTAGAAGATGGAGATATTCCCCAAGCAACCATCCTACTAGGCAGACCTTATACCCTCACTGGTGTAGTTATCCCCGGTCAACATTTGGGTAAAACCATTGGCTTTCCTACCGCTAATCTTCAGCTACCAGCAGATAAATTTTTACCCCGTCAAGGAGTTTATGCTGTGCGGGTTTCTATCTTCAACGAAACCACAAATACTTCTCCTGTTCGGAATTTGGGAGTAATGAATATCGGCAATCGTCCCACTGTTAACGGTACTTATTCCTCTGTAGAAGTACATTTATTTGATTGGTCTGATGACTTGTACGGTAAATATCTGGTAGTAGAATTAGTTAGCTTTTTGCGTTCCGAACAGAAATTTCCCAATCTAGAAGCCCTAAAAAACCAAATTCAACTTGACTGCACCGTGGCCAGACAAGTGTTAAATACTGCATACTAGGTGATAAGGGAATGGGGGCTAGGGATTGGGTATTAGGTATAAAAAAATAGGATTCTTTTATTTCTCTCCCCTGCTCCCTGCCTCCTGCCTTCATTCTTCCCCTTCTTCCCCCAGTATGAGAGATAAAATTGACGCTTTAACACAAAATCTAGCTCGTACTATCGTTGGTAAAAACGATGCTATTCGCTTAGTGCTAGTTGCTTTGTTAGGTGGTGGCCATGCTTTATTAGAAGATGTGCCTGGTGTTGGTAAAACCCTCCTCGCTAAGTCCCTAGCCCGTTCTGTAGATGGCAAGTTTCAACGATTACAATGTACCCCGGATTTATTACCTACCGATGTCACCGGTACTAATATATGGAATCCCAAAACGGGAGAATTTACTTTTCTCCCTGGGCCAATATTTGCCAATGTGCTATTAGCTGACGAAATCAACCGCGCGACACCCCGCACCCAGTCAGCTTTGCTGGAAGTGATGGAGGAGAATCAAGTAACGGTTGATGGTGTCTCCCGTTCAGTTCCTAAACCTTTCTTTGTGATTGCTACCCAAAACCCAATTGAGTATCAAGGTACATTCCCTTTACCAGAAGCACAAATGGATAGGTTTATGCTGTCTTTAAGTTTGGGTTATCCAACTGAGAAAGAAGAATTGCAGATCTTACAAAATCTCCAAAATGGTGTGCAATTTGTTGATTTACAACCTTGTATTACTTTAGAGGAATTAACAACATTACGCAAAATGTGTTCTCAGGTAGTGGTGGAAGCATCTTTGCAACAATACATTTTGGAATTGGTGCGAACTACTAGGGAAGATGAAGAAATCGCTCTTGGTGTCAGTCCTCGTGGTACTGTGTCACTACAAAAGGCTACTCAAGCACTGGCTTTTATTTCCGGTAGAGATTACGCCATTCCTGATGATGTGAAGTTACTTGTACCTCATGTTTTGTGTCATCGTCTGATTCCTAGAGGGGGACGCAATGCTAAAAATATAGTTGAGCGGTTATTGCGATCGCTTTCTATTCCTTAATGTAAAATATTATGGGAGGTTCTACCTCCCAAAAGCCATTTTTAGCATGAGATTGGTGATTAAACATAGTTCTGGTACATTTATTGTATAATAAAAAAAATAACATTGACCTATGCAAAAAATTACTATAACCAATTTCGGTGCAATTAAATATGCAGAAATTGAAATTAGAAAAATATTAGTGTTGATTGGTAAACAAGCCAGTGGTAAAAGCACTATTGCCAAACTTATTTATTTTTTCAAATCATTAAAAGATGATTTATTTACTCAAATCTATCATGATACACAGAAGGATTATTTTGATACTGATTCTGACTTAATATCTCCTATAAGAGACAAATTTTATAACTTTTTCGGCTCTACATTTTACCTGCCTGATTTTGAAATAAAATTTCATTATAGCATTAAGGAAGATAAATTTCTCAAATTAAGTATTGATGAGAATAAAAGACTGACAACTAATTTTAGTCCGAATTTTTTGAATGATAATTTTATAATTTCTGCAAGTAATATTAAACGACTTATACAACAACTGTTAAATGTAAATAATATTCGCCGCAAACAATTACAATTATTTGATGAAGAAGAAAAAATTAGATATGCTCAACAGCTTTCTATATTGTTGAATGTATTATTTGAAAGTCATCAAAACAATGCATTATTTATTATAGCTGGTAGAAATGCAACAGTAAGTTATTCTGATTTGTTTGAAAAATATTTGTTTGCAAGTGTTCAGCGTACTTTAGAAGAAAATACTAAACAATCATTTAAACGCAAAGAACAAACTATAGAGGAAATATTAATGCTAAAATTTATGGTAAATGTTGAAGCAATAAAGGATGCTTTCAAAAAATTTGAGAATTTTGAAGGACTAATTGAGAGTTATGAAGAAAAAGAAAGCGCAAGACAAAAATTACATATAATCAAAAATAACATTAATAAAATACTAAAAGGAGAATATCGCATTGATAATTTAGGAGAGAAAATTGTATTTAATGAAGGAACAGAAGAATATGTTTATCTTTCTAATGCTTCATCAGGACAACAAGAATCTATAAGAATTTTACAAGATGTTTTTATTAATATTCTTTATAATTATAAAATATTAAGAATTTTGGAAGAACCAGAAGCACATTTATTCCCTATCGCTCAAAAGCAATTAATTGAATTATTAGCTTTAATGGTCAATCATAATGATGATAACCAACTAATTATAACAACCCATAGTCCATATATACTAACAGTTTTTAATAATCTACTCTTTGCGAACAGAGTAGTTAAAAAAAATCCGTCAGCAGAATCTGAAGTAACAGAAATAATTCCTAAAGATTGTTGGCTTGATGCTTGTGATTTTTCAGCTTATTCATTAGGTAATGAATCTATTCTGGAAGAAAAAGATTATTGTGAATCCATTTTTAATAATGAAAAAGGTACTATCAAACAAAATTATTTAGATACTGTATCTGAAATTTTGGGTGATGATTTTCAGGCTTTATATAATATTCATGCTAAGACCTTTGCAAGAAAATGAGCAAACTTGACGTAATTAAAGAGCATCTATCAGATAATTTCACTAATTTTGCTAATTTTCTAGAAATTGAATTGAAATCAGAGTTTTCTGTGATAGATTATCAAGGTCAATCTTTTATTATTGTTCAGTTTCAAGATAATACATTTACAATTAAGATAAATGGTGTTGAGACTGTTATAAACGGCTTTGATAGCAGTAAAGTATTCAACATAAGCAATGCTAAAATAGTCGATTTTATCCCTATTGATGGAAAAAATGGACTTTTAGGATTTGGTACTTCTCATTGTGATTTTGTATTTTTTGATGAAAATGATTTTTGTTTCGTAGAGTTTAAATTAAATGCAACAAGTCCAGAAGAAAGAGCTATAAGAAATAATAGAAAGAAGGCAGTTAAACAATTAGAAAATACTATTAGTTGGTTCAATTATAAATTGGCAAAAAACTACGCAGGGTTAAATTTAGAAGCCTATGTTTGCACTCCTGCGTCTTATCCAAGATTTAATTCAAGTTGGCAAGAATTGGAGATTAGTTTTTTAGAAGACTACGGAATTAAACTTTTTGAAAGAAATGATAAAACCTGCCAATAAATAAAATATTAGGTACTTATGCACTGTACAAAATGGAGATGGTATGTTTGAAATAAATTGCTTAGTTTCAGGCTTTTGGAATCGTATATTAGTGCGGTGCGTCAGATAGAAAAAATCCGTTAGATGCTCAATTATCGGGTCTGACGCACCCTACAAGAGATAAAATCCATAATCCTTATGTAAAAGTTTTGAGATTGTATATTCCCCGTCCGATCCTTACATCCTTTACCACATAAATAGTTGAAATAAAATAAAAAAAATCAGGGATGGAGAGCGATCGCTCTTGCTTGTACAATACTAAAAGGGATAAATTAACATCGGTGTGGAGTGTATGACAAATCTGGTTAAGCGTAAATCCCGTCCCCTGGGCTTATTTTTAGTGATCTTAGGGTGGAGTCTAACTATCGGTTGGCTGCTGTCCTTTGCAACTAGCGTCCAAGCCGTTGACCCCAATTCCCCCATTGGAACCGTAGATATAGTCCCCCCACAATACCAACTAGCACAAGAATTATACTTAGAAAATTGCTCAACTTGTCATATAGCCATTCCACCCGCAGTTTTTCCCAGCCAAACTTGGAACAATCTCGTCCAAGACTCTCAACATTACGGTGTACAACTCAAACCATTAATTGATCCCCCCCGATTCTTAGTATTAAAGTATCTTTCCACCTTCAGTAGATCCCAACTCCCAGACGAACCTACACCCTATCGCTTTAGTCAATCCCGTTATTTACGCGCCTTACATCCTGGTGTTAAGTTACCCAATCCCATCTCCCTTGGTAGTTGTATCAGTTGTCATCCTGGTGTTAATGAGTATAATTTCCGTACTCTCAGTTCCGAGTATGAACAACAAAAATAGGAGGGTAATTTCTAATTGAGCATGGGTAACTTCCTCCATACTCCATCTACCACCAAAATGATACTATTAAATAAGTTTAATATTAAGATATAAATTCAAACCAATCATAAAATTAGGCGATTGGCTAGTTTTTACTTGGTTTTTGAGTTAATTCTCATTTCACACCCATGCACAACCAAAACGGCTGGGTTAAGTTAAACGTTTATAGTCATATAACCAAACCTTTAATTTCCATCCCCCTTGACTTAGTTCCATAAACTGCCATGCTAAAATTTTTGTTGGGTGATCCCAACGCTCGTAAACTAAAAAAATACCAACCTTACATTACAGACATTAACCTTTTAGAGGAAGACGTTAAAACTCTTTCCGATGAAGAGTTAAAAGGTAAAACCACCGAGTTTAGACAACGCCTAGCTAAAGGTGAAACCCTAGATGATATCTTACCTGAAGCCTTCGCTGTTGTCCGAGAAGCGGGAGTGCGAGTTTTAGGGTTGCGCCACTTTGATGTACAATTACTAGGTGGCGTAATTCTCCACACCGGGCAAATCGCTGAAATGAAAACCGGTGAAGGTAAAACCCTGGTAGCTACCTTACCCAGCTATTTAAATGCCATCAGTGGTAAAGGTGTACACGTCGTTACCGTAAACGATTACCTCGCCCGTCGGGACGCAGAATGGATGGGACAGGTACATCGGTTTTTAGGATTAACTGTTGGGTTAATTCAATCAACGATGGGTCCGAGTGAACGCCAAAAAAACTATGAGTGCGATATTACCTACGTCACCAACAGCGAAGTCGGTTTTGACTACCTGCGTGATAACATGGCCACATCAATGGCTGAGGTGGTGCAACGTCCCTTTAACTATTGTGTAATTGACGAAGTAGACTCAATTTTAGTTGATGAGGCACGGACACCATTAATTATTTCTGGTCAGGTAGAAAGACCAACAGAAAAATATGTGCAAGCGGCGGAAATTGCTCGAACTTTGCTAAAAGATGAACATTACGATGTAGATGAAAAGGCGCGTAATGTTCTGTTAACAGATGAAGGTTTTGCAGAATCAGAAAATCTGTTAAATGTGACAGATTTATTTGACCCGGAAGATCCTTGGGCGCACTTTGTATTTAATGCCATTAAAGCCAAAGAATTGTTCCTCAAAGATGTGAACTATATTGTTCGCAATGGGGAAGTGGTGATTGTGGATGAATTTACCGGTCGGGTGTTACCGGGACGACGTTGGAGTGATGGATTGCACCAAGCAATTGAGGCTAAAGAACGGGTAGAAATTCAGCCAGAAACCCAAACTTTGGCGACAATTACCTATCAAAACCTGTTTTTACTCTATCCCAAGTTAGCAGGAATGACAGGAACGGCGAAAACAGAAGAAGTAGAATTTGAAAAAATCTATAAATTGGAAGTGGCGGTAATCCCCACCAACCGTACTAGAAGTCGTAAAGACTTATCTGATATGGTGTTTAAGACAGAAGCCGGCAAATGGGGAGCGATCGCTGGTGAATGTGCTGAAATGCACGAATTGGGTAGACCTGTGTTAGTAGGAACTACCAGTGTAGAAAAATCAGAGTATCTCAGCCGACTATTGAAGGAAAAGTCAATTCCCCACGAACTACTCAACGCCCGCCCAGAAAACGTAGAACGGGAAGCGGAGATAGTCGCCCAAGCAGGACGCAGAGGCGCTGTCACCATCGCCACCAACATGGCAGGACGGGGGACGGACATCATTTTGGGTGGAAACTCCGAATATATGGCGCGGTTGAAGTTGCGGGAATATTTAATGCCCCGCATTGTCAGCCCAGAAGATGAAGATAGTTTTAACATTCAACGTGCATCTGGATTACCTACGGGACACGGTGCAGGACAAGGTTTTGTTCCTGGTAAAAAGGTAAAAACTTGGCGGGCTTCACCGGAAATTTTCCCCACCCAGTTGTCGAAGGAAACAGAACAGCTATTAAAGGATGCCGTGGAAGTTGCGGTACGGGAATATGGGGAACGGAGTTTACAGGAATTGGAAGCGGAGGACAAGGTAGCTGTAGCTGCCGAAAAAGCCCCCACGGACGACCCTGTAATTCAGCGATTACGGGAAGCTTACAAACAAATTAAGCGGGAATACGAAGAGTTCACCAGCAGCGAACATGATGAAGTGGTGGGATTGGGTGGTTTGCACGTCATTGGGACAGAACGCCACGAATCACGCCGGATTGATAACCAGTTGCGGGGACGGGCTGGTAGACAAGGGGACCCTGGTTCGACAAGATTCTTCCTCAGTTTAGAGGATAACCTATTGCGGATCTTTGGGGGCGATCGCGTTGCCGGTTTAATGAATGCTTTCCAAGTGGAAGAAGATATGCCCATTGAGTCGGGTATGTTAACCCGCAGCTTAGAAGGCGCGCAGAAAAAGGTTGAAACCTACTACTACGACATCCGTAAGCAGGTGTTTGAGTATGACGAGGTGATGAACAATCAACGTCGTGCTATTTATGCCGAACGTCGTCGGGTGTTGGAAGGTCAAGATTTGAAGGAACAGGTAATTAAGTACGCTGAAAAAACGATGGACGACATCGTTGATTATTACATCAACCCTGATTTACCTTCGGAAGAATGGGAGTTAGACAAGTTGGTGGATAAGGTGAAGGAGTTTGTTTACTTGTTGGCAGATTTGCAGTCTAGCCAATTAGAAGATATGGGAATGGCTGAAATTAAAGCTTTCCTCCATGAACAAGCTCGAATTGCTTATGATATGAAGGAAGCGCAAATTGACCAAATTCAGCCGGGATTGATGCGTCAAGCGGAACGGTTCTTTATTTTGCAGCGCATAGATACTTTGTGGCGGGAACATTTGCAACAAATGGATGCTTTGCGTGAGTCGGTTGGCTTGCGTGGTTATGGGCAAAAGGACCCGCTAATTGAGTACAAGAGTGAGGGTTATGAGTTGTTTTTGGATATGATGGTTAATATCCGCCGTGATGTGGTTTATTCGCTGTTTATGTTCCAGCCTCAGCCTCAGCCAACGGTGCAGACTTCTGAGATGGTTTAGGATTTTTTTCACGCAGAGACGCAGAGGCGCAAGAGAGGCGTTTTCTGCGTCTTTTGTTTTATCCCACATTCCGCACTTCATTGTGTATTACAAGCACGAGTGTAATAAGAAACAGGAGTAGTTTAGATATAAATACAAGGTGGATATTTCAATCCTTGTAGTCAGCCAAGTGCTTCGTTTAATAGGTAGGGTAGGAGTATTGCTACTCCCTTCCCCCCAAAAAAACCGGACAAGCAAGTTATCCAAGCATCCGGCTTTGGCAAATCCAGAGCGTCACCAAAGATTTAGTACATCATCTGGTTGAAGATGTATTTGTTGATGACAGTAGTAATGCAGTAATTCCAAATTGTCGAGAGCCGATTCCATACCGTGCAAAGCTATATTTGCCAGTAGAGGTGAAATGATTCCACCTTGGGGTACTCCAGAATTGGTGTCATAAAAAACTCCTCTGTCTACATATCCCGCTTCCAGCCATTGAAGGATTAATTTTCTCGCGGGAAAGTTACCGATGGACTTCATTAGCGGTATGTGGGAAATGTTGTCAAAACAACCTTGAATATCTGCATCTACTACCCAATGTTTGGTAGAATTTGCTTTTGACATTGAATGAATTCTTTCAATAGCATCATGGCATGACCTGCCGATTCGGAACCCGTAAGAGGTACGCTCAAATTGCGCTTCCCAGTAAGGTTCTAAGGCATTTTTAACTATTGCTTGAAGGCATCTGTCAATAATACAAGGTATTCCGAGCGGTCGAAGTTTTTTGCTGGATTTACGGATATATACCCGTTTTACTGGTAATGGCTGCCACGGGATAAACTTAGTCAATATATCAACTAATGTTCCTCTAGCTTGTGGTGTTTTTACCAATAGCTTATCCACACCTGCTGTTCTACTGCCATTATTTAGTTGCGTAACTCTCCTCACAGAAAGTAGTATATTAGAATAGCTACGCATTAATAGCTTTTGTAGGTTGCGAACCAACTTTAAACTACCACCTTTGGTTGCCTTGAAGATTCTCTGTCTCAGTCTCCTGACTACTCTGGATGCGTTTTTCCATTTCACGCTGTTCCATGAGGTAGTTCTCTCGGTTACGTTCACAATTCGAGATTGCATCTAACTTTTCCCGTCAGAGTTCGGTTTCTTGTGTCTTGGAATCCAAGGGACTCACCCGCCATACGTCAGCACTCTTTCAAGTTAGTCCTTAGACCTATTTGCCCAGTTATGTATTCCTGTTGTTTTTCAACGTAGCAACTTTCGCTTTTTATGGCATCTTACACCCACTGGGGGATTAAGGTAGGATTACCAGGGTCAGCAGCCACGCCACCGGCTTGACCGATACCAGCATCTTACACCCACTGGGGGATTAAGGTAGGATTACTCCATCTCTACTGGTGACGTGGAATCTAGTCACCAGACCTCATTGGGGTTTCTTCATATCACACGTTTGAGTTACAACCAGGTCGGGTTCTCTCTATACACCGGGGGTTTAGTAGATGTTCGCATATTCCGAGGACAGGACGGAATATCTTCACAGACTTTAATTTGCCTGTTTTTTTCCCCATTTACTGTATCAGTCGTTTTCGGTAGTTCCTCATCACGGTGCCTCTTCAAGAGTTCACTCTCGTTAACCCTTCTGGTTTTACCCTAGCATTTTTACAACATTACGACTCGTTGTATTCACGCACTTCACCCTCTAGCTGTGAAACATCTCAGTTACCCATGATGCTCCTTAGGGCGGGTACTGGTTTGAACATTAACCAGGAGTATTTCTGAGGTACTCACTCAATTCGTGCGACTGATAGTCGCACCCGTCCCCTTGCGGGGAAGTGGTTATGAAAAACGAGAGGGGCGGCGCTCGCTCTCGCGTGCTTGTCTCTCGAGTTTCCGTCCCCTTGCGGGGAAGTGGTTATGAAAAACAAGGTTAATACTTCTTGGGCTTCACAAAACATCAAGGTTTCCGTCCCCTTGCGGGGAAGTGGTTATGAAAAACCAGTCGTAGAGGCACATCGTTTTGAGAATAAACCACCATGCGTGTTTCCGTCCCCTTGCGGGGAAGTGGTTATGAAAAACGACAGCATGAACGATGGTCGTGGGTACGTTTCCCCATTCGTTTCCGTCCCCTTGCGGGGAAGTGGTTATGAAAAACAGTTGGAAAAGCAAAACTTTTCTGTAGACCGCAAGAAGTTGCGAGAAAGTTTCCGTCCCCTTGCGGGGAAGTGGTTATGAAAAACCTTTATCGGTTTTCCCTGTACCCCGTGAGGCTTGCGGGTGATTTGTTTCCGTCCCCTTGCGGGGAAGTGGTTATGAAAAACTGCTACATTAGGGCATAAATCAACTTTGATGCAATCTAATTGTTTCCGTCCCCTTGCGGGGAAGTGGTTATGAAAAACGGGGGTATTTGAAGATATAGGGATAGACACAAAAAAAGGGTTATGTTTCCGTCCCCTTGCGGGGAAGTGGTTATGAAAAACTTATGCGATCGCTACCCCAAAAGATTTCATATTTTTGGACGTTTCCGTCCCCTTGCGGGGAAGTGGTTATGAAAAACGGTCTAGTTGCTGCACCCAGTAGACCGATTATTGTGTTTGGGTTTCCGTCCCCTTGCGGGGAAGTGGTTATGAAAAACTGCGATCGCCATTGTGTTTGGCGGCGATATTTGTTTTTTAATGTTTCCGTCCCCTTGCGGGGAAGTGGTTATGAAAAACACTACAGCGTGAAATACAATTAAGTAAGCCCATACAGGTTTCCGTCCCCTTGCGGGGAAGTGGTTATGAAAAACTCGGGGCTTTGATGGTCACTACACTTGGGGAACTCCAATCCAGTTTCCGTCCCCTTGCGGGGAAGTGGTTATGAAAAACTTTAAAAGCCGTGATGAAGTTGTGAAGGCATTTACACCGTTACAAAAGTTTCCGTCCCCTTGCGGGGAAGTGGTTATGAAAAACAATATACTTTTTAACTATCTGTGGGAACGGGTCATCAGGTTTCCGTCCCCTTGCGGGGAAGTGGTTATGAAAAACACTCTTTTGACTTGAGTTCAATGAACTTGATAGTTTCTGAACAACGTTTCCGTCCCCTTGCGGGGAAGTGGTTATGAAAAACATGCCGGAGCTTTATTGGTAAGTTTGGTGGTGTGGTAGGTTTCCGTCCCCTTGCGGGGAAGTGGTTATGAAAAACTTGACAACTGGGTGAATTAGGTGAAAGCCCGACACCTTTGCAGGTTTCCGTCCCCTTGCGGGGAAGTGGTTATGAAAAACCTCAGGTCAATATCTTGTCTGGCTTCTTCATCTGAGGTTTCCGTCCCCTTGCGGGGAAGTGGTTATGAAAAACAAGCTTGCCGAGGCGCACATTAATGAAGCAAAGCACTTAGCGTTTCCGTCCCCTTGCGGGGAAGTGGTTATGAAAAACGGTTTTTGGGAGTTGCAGGGTTACGTCAGCGTTAATGCTGACGTTTCCGTCCCCTTGCGGGGAAGTGGTTATGAAAAACAAAACAAGACAAGCATTGCTGTTTTCAATACCATTTATGTTTCCGTCCCCTTGCGGGGAAGTGGTTATGAAAAACGTTGTGACCCTTTACCTGAAGAAGCTGTAGGTAAAGTAGTTATGTTTCCGTCCCCTTGCGGGGAAGTGGTTATGAAAAACTCTGAAGTAGCTAAAGTTAAACCTACTACTGTAGATGAAGTTTCCGTCCCCTTGCGGGGAAGTGGTTATGAAAAACCAGTTAAAATTAGTTCAGAAGAGTACAGAAATAGTAAGTTTCCGTCCCCTTGCGGGGAAGTGGTTATGAAAAACTCTTTAGTATACTTTACTCTCAACCCATAAACTTTCTTTGTTTCCGTCCCCTTGCGGGGAAGTGGTTATGAAAAACTTAGAGAGATAGTTTAAATGAACTACACTATCATTACGTTTCCGTCCCCTTGCGGGGAAGTGGTTATGAAAAACTCAAGGACAAGTCTGGAGAAGTTATCTTTAACAAAGAGATAGGTTTCCGTCCCCTTGCGGGGAAGTGGTTATGAAAAACCTTTTGTAAAAGAAGTAATCTCTCCCCTTGGTTACGTTTCCGTCCCCTTGCGGGGAAGTGGTTATGAAAAACGGTTGTTATTAAAAAAAAGAAAATGACTACAGAATTACTATCAAGTTTCCGTCCCCTTGCGGGGAAGTGGTTATGAAAAACTCCTACATTGTTAAAGCTAACTCCCCTGAAGCAGCCTTAGGTTTCCGTCCCCTTGCGGGGAAGTGGTTATGAAAAACTCTGGATAGTTATTACAGATTTCACAAGCATTCTTGTATTCATGTTTCCGTCCCCTTGCGGGGAAGTGGTTATGAAAAACTCATCAATTGAAAGTATGGGGGTTACTAAAGATTTCGTTTCCGTCCCCTTGCGGGGAAGTGGTTATGAAAAACTACACTTAATGCTATCTCTATCAAAGAAGGAGAAACATTAGATGTTTCCGTCCCCTTGCGGGGAAGTGGTTATGAAAAACGCTATGGGATGAGTGTCAATACAGCATACAAAATAGATTGTTTCCGTCCCCTTGCGGGGAAGTGGTTATGAAAAACTTTAGTCTACAGAATTGATGTAAGATATCCCAGACAAGTAGTTTCCGTCCCCTTGCGGGGAAGTGGTTATGAAAAACATTACTATACTACTAACTTGCCAGAGTTTCAAATAACTAGGTTTCCGTCCCCTTGCGGGGAAGTGGTTATGAAAAACACCTAGTTTACTAACAAGAGGTTATATAAACTAGGCAACGTTTCCGTCCCCTTGCGGGGAAGTGGTTATGAAAAACCCTGTGAGGAACAAACTGTCACATTCTACAAATCTGTAGATGGTTTCCGTCCCCTTGCGGGGAAGTGGTTATGAAAAACTTCTACCTTAACATTAGCTACCCTTTGGTCTAGTGCTTCCTGAGTTTCCGTCCCCTTGCGGGGAAGTGGTTATGAAAAACTCGAAAAGCAGATTGCCGCAAACTCTGCGGTCGCCCAGTTTCCGTCCCCTTGCGGGGAAGTGGTTATGAAAAACGCTAGACATCAACTACCTTTTTACCCATCAGACTTTAAAGTTTCCGTCCCCTTGCGGGGAAGTGGTTATGAAAAACTTTCACCAGAGTCAGCTACTACGCAATTTACAGTAAGAGTTTCCGTCCCCTTGCGGGGAAGTGGTTATGAAAAACGGCGTAGGGAATATAGTTAAGAGAATACTACTTCTGTTTCCGTCCCCTTGCGGGGAAGTGGTTATGAAAAACGGTATTGAAGCTTGGCAAGAGTGGTTACTAAAAGTTTCCGTCCCCTTGCGGGGAAGTGGTTATGAAAAACATTAACTTTGTTAGCTGACTTAACTTTTTTAGCGTTTCCGTCCCCTTGCGGGGAAGTGGTTATGAAAAACTCTGGTATCTTTCAGCCAATCATTAAGGTATCTGAAATCCGTTTCCGTCCCCTTGCGGGGAAGTGGTTATGAAAAACGAGTTAACCAACTTGTATATAGCAATCCATAACAAAACACCGTTTCCGTCCCCTTGCGGGGAAGTGGTTATGAAAAACTTTTCTTTAGATACAATCAACAGAGAGTGTTCCTATATGGGAGTTTCCGTCCCCTTGCGGGGAAGTGGTTATGAAAAACCGGGCAGGATGTACGGCAAGTCGCGTCCCTCGTCCCGTTTCCGTCCCCTTGCGGGGAAGTGGTTATGAAAAACTTAGCTAAGGGATATCAGTCCGTAGCGTTAGAATTAGGTCGTAAGTTTCCGTCCCCTTGCGGGGAAGTGGTTATGAAAAACTTCCTCCACTACTTACCCAACACTTAACCCTAATCCCAGTTTCCGTCCCCTTGCGGGGAAGTGGTTATGAAAAACTTTATAACTCTGGTTTTGAAAATGTTGCATTACCAGACAATTAGTTTCCGTCCCCTTGCGGGGAAGTGGTTATGAAAAACATAGGCGAAAACCACTTAGGCGAACTCTTGATGAAAATCAGGTTTCCGTCCCCTTGCGGGGAAGTGGTTATGAAAAACCCTACTATCGCACCATAAATTATCCATATTCCCACGGCAAGAGTTTCCGTCCCCTTGCGGGGAAGTGGTTATGAAAAACGCATCTAGTGTAATCTCAGTGAGCGATCGCCTAAAGGTAGGTTTCCGTCCCCTTGCGGGGAAGTGGTTATGAAAAACTTTTAAGTTTCTTAAGCAATCTTCTAAAGCATCCCAGGTTTCCGTCCCCTTGCGGGGAAGTGGTTATGAAAAACGTAGAAGGGGTAGGTTGGGAGCTTGAAGACATAGAAGACAGGTTTCCGTCCCCTTGCGGGGAAGTGGTTATGAAAAACATGGCAGAAGCACTTAAAAGAGGTGGAGATATAGCCTCTGGTTTCCGTCCCCTTGCGGGGAAGTGGTTATGAAAAACACGGGTCTAATTCATTGTCCAGAATCCTTCCTAATTCTGGCGTTTCCGTCCCCTTGCGGGGAAGTGGTTATGAAAAACGTTATTCCCACCGTCAGACACGTCTCCAGATATTCCTTGTTTCCGTCCCCTTGCGGGGAAGTGGTTATGAAAAACCCTAGATATTTGGAAACGTTACTATATTTAGTTTTCAAGGTACGGATGCACACGCATACGGTTAACAGTATGTAATATAAATCGCAGGTGTACTTGATCAAAAATTATTTTAGCAAAATTTGCACTCTATAGAGATGATAAAAGCAAAACTCCAAGATGTCAACCCAAAAATATAACCTTTTCTGCCAATTACCAAATATTAACTTGAATTAAAACTTGTAGCTCACTGCGACGCATTTTTGCCCATTTTCACAATCCGTTACAAACACTCAAAACCGCACCGTTAAAGTATTTTTTTGGCACATTCCCCCCAAAAGTGCAAATATTCACCTGAGTTCGACGTAAGAAAATAACCTACAAGTGTTGAATAACAAGAGTTTCAGGATTAAATAAAGTTTTTATTAATTGTCAATAATCTCTACTTATTGAAAATTAATAATATTACTAATCATTCTCAAAATTACACCAAAGATTTGAAAATAAAGTAGTTGTTTGAAAAAGGAAAAATGGACAATGGAATTAGTACAATTATTGGTACATAGAAAACAAGCTGGCCGAAGCGCACATTAATGAAGTGTTGGAGGCAATTCATCACTAGATACCAGCCTGGGTTAAAGCCTGACTCAAAACTTCAACCAGTGCTAATTGTTCTGCCCAGTCAGCAAGGTAGCCGTAGTCGAGATTTTCGGCTTGCAGTTTGAGTATTCCCAACACGTCACGCCATTGTTTTTCTGATTGACTGCTCCTTCCCCATAACAGCTTTTGCAGCACTAGGTCTTCTGGGGAAATCACCCAAAAGGACGGCATTCCCTCGATATCAAGTAACGTCCGACGGGACATTTGCGAGGACGCAAAGGGTGAATTGTCCATGACGTATAAGTCCGCATTGGCGATAGTTTCGGTATGGGTGATGTTGTCAATGGTTAACGTTCAACGGTCTTATTAGTTAGCGTTGTCCGCATTGGCGATAGTTTCGGTATGGGTGATGTTGAGCATCCTTTCTCGCCCCTGCTTTAGGTCTGCAACCGCTCCGGCTGGACAATAGTAGAGCGCAGTTTCTAGTGTTGTTACCAATAAGTCAATTTGGTTGGTTTGCACAGAGATGACTAAATCTAAATCGCGGGTGGAACGTGGCTCTCCATGAATTGAACTAGCTACGTCGCCACTGACGTAGTAGGGTATATTAACTGCATTAAGAAAGGTATGGAGTTCGCCTGCGAGGGCAATGGAATCTTGAATCCAAATTTTTTCATCACCTCCTGTTGGTTGAAACCCTTCTGGAAATTTATCACCTAAAACAGCACGGGTAAAGTGCTGGCGCATTTCTAAAAGCGATGCCTGTGGATGCCGCATTTTTATCCCAGCTAGGCTCAGTTTCTTGACCCCACGCTCATGGGCTGCGTACATTTCCACCCTTTGCTTGAGCGCCAGTTGGCGTAATCGGGTAAACAGGTAGATATCTGCGTCGATGTTGGTGTCGGCTGCTTGCGGTTGATAACCAGGCTTGATGGTTGTTGTTGTGTTGCTTTTAGGTATTTGTTGGATATCTGTCAATTTTTGTTCTATAGACATATTTGAATCTACTAAGCCTTGGGGTGAAAACATAATAAATTTATTAGATTGGATGCATGATGGACTTTCGTATTTTCCTAAAAGTATAGGGACAATGACTAGATGGTTTGGTGAAATTGTCGAACTCAGGTAATATTCATCTTTACAAAATTAAATAATCTGGCGGTTGATAGGGTGGTTCACTTCCATAAACCCTAGTCTTCTCCTTAGCCACCTGATCTAAAGGATAAACCCGGAGATTATCTTCACTAAGCTTGAGAACCGGCAACCAACGCTTTTCTAACTGATAATTCAAATCTTGATCATCTAACGGACACTCAAAAACCGAATATTGCACCCGTTGACAACGCTGTTCTATCAACTTCGCCAACTTAGTCCGACGTTTATCATTTGACACGTCATAGCAAACCAACCATAATTTTGTCATTTAATTACAAACGCCTCATACTCCAATTCCAACTTCACCAAAGTCCTTCCTACACTCCGCGCTTGTTCCAATAAAATTTGGTTCAATGTCAAACGCCGATTTTGTGCAGGATATAAAACCGGTGTACGCAGTCGTCGTTCCAACTCCCCCAAAAATAACTTTTTCGCCATTGTTCCCAACCAAATTCCCTCCCCATTGGGAGAAGCTTCAAAATCTTCAGTTCCCAAGATATCAGATTGAATAATGGAAATCACCGCTTGGTCTACTACCACAGGGCGAAATTCTTCCATTAGATCTAAAACCAAATTGGGACGATAGGGTTCTATGGCGTGGAAAAAACCTAAATATGGGTCAAGACCGGCTTGGACAGAGGCAGAAAATACCCGCGCCAATAATACGCCATAACCCCAACTTAACAACGCATTGACCGGATCAAGAGGAGGACGACGGTTACGACCGCTAAAATTCCATTCTGAGGGAAACCAGTGACGTAAACCTTGGTAATAGGTACGGGCGCAAATCCCCTCAATTCCCATCAGTTCATCACGGTTAAATGGTGTGGTCGTGTTGATTAAACGGGAGGAATAGGCGCTAATTAAATCTATGGCTTCAGTTAATTCGGTGATTTGTCCCTTTGTGGCTCGGTTGCGACGTTGTAATAATACACGCTGATTGCGAATTTTACCAATTACCAACTTTTGGGCTAAGGCTAAACCAAAGGTAGTTTCAATGGTGCGATATTGGGCTAGTCGTAGGGTAGGATTACTGGCAAATTGTCCTTGCAGTCTACCGCGAAATTGCCCGTCTTGCCTTAAAAAGATGGTTTCAATGCCTTTATCAAGTAGTTGGGCTATGACTACATCTGTTAATTGGACACCTGGTAAAACTACAATTAAGGTGATTTCGACTAAACGACAGGTTTGGGATTTTTCTTGTTTGATGATGATCAGATTTTCGTTGCGATAACGAATGATTGTCCCTGGTTCGGTTAAATATAGTGTGGTCATTGTTGATTAATGCCAGTTTTCCCTTCCCATTTTGGCTGGATGCTAGAATATCCCTCTTCTATACAAGTGCAATAATAAATTTATCTAAAAAAGGGGGAATTTGGAATTATGTCTCAGTCTTTAGCCAAAAAAATCGTGAGATATCGTACTTTGTCTGTGGCTGTAGCTAACGGGGGTGTTACTTGGATTGTGCTGATTATTGCGCCTTTGGGGTTGTTGGCTGTGATTATTTGTACTCTGGCGGTATTTTTGAGTAGTTTAATGGTAGGCTGGGTTAGCGATCGCGCTTTGTTAGGATTAATTAGTGATGCTTATTCAGATAGAGAGAGCGATCGCTATAAAATAGATACATACCATCAAGATTAGACCTCTTGCATAAATACTTTGGTGTCGCCAAAAATATTCTTGAAAAGCTCACGCAAATGCGCAAAGGCGCAAAGAAGAATTTGAAAATCACGACTTTTGCAAGAAGTCTATTGATCAAAAGCAGGGATTAAGGGAAAAAAGATCATATCCTGTTAATCCTTTAATCCTGGATATCCTGATTCAGACAAAAGCAGGGATTAAGGGAAAAAAGATCATATCCTGTTAATCCTTTAATCCTGGATATCCTGATTCAGACAACCAACCTAACACACCCAAACCGAACAACAGAGGCATCAACCAATCACCCCAACGCACATATAAAGTCTGCGTTTGACGGCGATAAATGGTTTCTGCGTGGGTTTCGTAGGTATTATGTCCTGATATCCACAGGGTTCTACCATGAGGATCAACAAAGGCTGAATATCCCGTATTTGTCGCCCTCACTGCCCATCTATCGGTTTCTACTGCTCTCATGATATCCTGGGCATGGTGCTGGGTTAACATGGCTGAGGTGTAATGGGCATCATTAGACAAACTGAGAATAAATTCTCCTCCTTTAGCAGCTTGATAACGAAAGATTTCGGAAAAGGCTGATTCATAACATATACCAACAATAGCTTTACCAAAAGGAGTATTAAAAACTTGATTTGCTGAACCGGGAATTTGATGTTCGTTCAGTGGTGACAAGCGTTGAATTAAACCGCCTAAAATTCCTTCAAAGGGGATATACTCACCTAATGGGACTAACTTAGATTTGTCGTAACGGCTGGTAATTTCTCCATTGCCAGTAATATTAAATAAACTGTTGGTGTAGCTGTTGCCTTTTTCACCAAAAGCACCTATCCAAACAACTACCCCTTTTTCTCGGACTGCGGTTAATAAGGGTGTGTTTTTTAGGTTGCGCTGAAATACAGGTAAAGCACCTTCGGGAGTCAATACTCCTGCAACTCCTTGATTGGCTAATTTTATGTAACCGTCGGTGTAACCTGTAATTGCACGACCCAAACCTTCTGGACGGAGTTTGATTTCATTGGAAATGTTACCTTGAATGATGCCGATTTTTAAAGCATCTGCTGGTAGTTGAGTTAGGGGGATTGTATATAAAACTAAACCAATTAGATGAGAACTAATTAATATTACTGTAGCCACCCATAAAAATTTTATTTCTTTCCGATTCATCCAAAGTTCGGCAATCAAACCATTACAGGCAACTATCACGGCTGTAATTGTAGTTGGTCCCGAAAGTTGTCCCAAGTGTAAAATAATCAAGTTGTGCGGTGATTGGGTATAGGAAAGGGAACTCCACCACAGGGGACCCATACTCCAAAGACTTTCTAAACTACACCATAAAACCGTGCCAATCAAAACCCGCAAACCTGGATTTTGTCTGTCTAATTTGACCATTAAAAATGCCCAGGTGGAGACTAATATTCCTCCCCAAAGGCTGATAAATGCCCAACAAAATAGAGTAATTGCTAAACTTGGCCACCAGGGAACACCCAACCAATTCATCGGATGAATGCCAGTTATCCAGCAAAGTGCTGTACCATGGAAAGCGATCGCCCAAGTGAAAGCTAGGAATATTTTCTTTTTTTCAGGTATATTTTTAACTACCAACACCCACAGAGGAGCAAGAGCAACCCAAGCTAAAAACCAAGCACCAACAGGGGCAACTGTCGCCCCCATCAACATACCACTGATGAGAGATAAAGTATAAAAAAGAAAAGGGGTAAATAATTTAGTTTTCAAATACTTCATTATTGATCGGAAATTTATGGTTAACTAAGAATTAGCGATCGCTGTTTAGTTTATATTACAGGGATTTTCGGGTAAATAAACCACATTTTTTTTGTCTCACGCAGAGACGCAGAGGCGCGGAGAGAAATCAAGAGTGTGGTCTAAATACATGAAAATTGCTGTAAGCTTTAAATGCTCCCTTACTTAAACCAGAGAAAAAGAAAAGAAGGAAAAATCAATTTTTTTGAAAATGCCTAATCGTAGGGGTTTAGCATTGCACTTTACCTCACCAAATGTAACGCTAAAATAAAATTGAATACCAATAATTGAAACCAAAATGAAAATTCTTCAACTTACAACAAATGTAGATTCACTAGGTTATTTACACCTTGATATTCCCACAGAACTTGATCCAGGACAGGTGAATATTGTCTTAGTAATTGATCCAGTTGTAGCATCTAAAGACCAAAAATTGAACTATGATTTTTCTGATTTAGCAGGGCGGTTGACTTGGCAAGGTGATGCAGTGGTAACGCAAAGGACATTACGAGATGAGTGGTAATCGTTATGTATTAGATACAAATGCTATCATCGCGCTGTTACAAGGAAATGTTCAACTTCTTCAATTACTCCAGAATGCTAATTGGATTGGAATTTCAGTTATTAGTCAGATTGAATTTTTAGTATTTTCTGGGCTAACTGAAAGTGATCACCAACTTTTTCAACAGTTTCTTCAGCGAGTGGAGATTGTTGGTTTGACGGCGATTGATGCGGTATTGCTTGGGAATATCATTGAAATTCGTCAGCAATATCGGTTAAAATTGCCTGATGCAGTAATTGCTGCAACAACAATCCAAAATTCGGCCAGTTTAGTAACCTCTGATCAAGAATTTGCCAAGATAAATACCCTAACGGTAATTAGTTGGTAGTAATTACTTACGTTAAAGAGGCGTATTACACGCCCCTCAAATCACATTATTCCGCTTCTTCCAACTCACCATTATCACCCGTATCAGGTGGGACAATTGCCACTCCGGTGATAGCATCATCTTCATCTAGACGCTGCACCCTCACCCCGGTAGCTGACCGTGATTGAATGGAAATGGCATTCACCGCTTGACGAATAATAATACCACGATTGGTTGCCATCATGATTTCTTCGTCATTGTTGACTATTCGCAAGGTTGCTAATTGATCCTTGGTTTTGCGGTTCTTAAACTTAGTCGCCATTAAACCTTGTCCGGCGCGTCTTTGCAGTCGGAATTGGCTGACTGGTACACGTTTTCCATATCCGCCTACGGTAATTACCAACACCCAAGGACCCACACTTGTGGCTGGAACTTCGGCGATTTCTTCCACTGTTTCCAGAATTTCCTCGGTTTCCACCACTTCTTCGGTTTCCAGAATTTCCTCGGTTTCTGTGCCAGTATCCAAAGTTTCCAAAATGGCGGCTGGTAAAATATCCATTCCTACCAATTCGTCACCTTTTTTCAACTTCATGGATTTTACTCCACGAGTCGCCCTACCGAGGGGTCGCAGTTGTTCATGGGTGCAACGGAAGTGGATAGCCATACCGTGACGAGAACCGACAATGATACTATCTTCCACTCTAGCGCGACGTACCCAGCGCAGTTGGTCGCCTTCTTCTAGGGAAATAGCGATTAAACCGTTGGCGCGGATATGACTAAAGGCTGCTAGTTCGGTCTTTTTGATGTTACCGCCTTTGGTGAGCATGACCAGATATTCTTCACTGGTAAACTCATCAACGGGGACAATGGAAGTGATTTTTTCTTCTCTGGGAATGGGTAACATCTGAACGATGGGTGTCCCCCGACTGGTGCGTGAACCGACGGGGATTTGATAGGCTTTGAGGGAGTAGACTACACCGCGATCGCTAAAAAATAGTATACTGTCGTGGTCGCAACAAGTTAAGAAATGCTCTATTGCATCATCATCTTTAACTTTAGCCCCGGCTTTCCCCCTAGTGGCGCGGCTTTGGGCTTCAAAGGTGTTCACGGGCATCCGTTTGATGTAACCTTGTTGGGTGATGAGAATCAGGGCTTTTTCGTTGGCGATTAGGTCCCGTTCGTCAATTTCTCCCTCAGCGTGGGTGATTGCGGTGCGTCGTGGGGTGGCGAAACTGGTTTTAATTTGGCTAACTTCAGTTTCAATGATTTCTAAAACTCTTTCCCTTCTGCCTAAAATATCTTGTAAGTCGGCGATTTGGGTTTGTAATTCTTCGTGTTCTAACCGAATTTTATCGGCTTCTAAAGCGGTTAACCGTCGCAGTTGCATTTGTAAGATTGCGTCGGCTTGCACTTCTGAAAGTCCGTAGGTTTCAATTAATTCGCCTTTGGCTGTGGGTGCGTCTGGTGCATGACGAATTAAAACAATAATTGCGTCTAAATGTGATAGGGCAATTAATAAACCTTGTAGTAGGTGATCTCTCTCTTCCGCTTTCCGTAGTTGGTAACGGGTGCGGCGGTTAATGGTTTCGATTCGGAAATCTAAGAAGACGCTGAGGAAGGTTTTAAGGGTGAGGATTTGCGGTTCACCATTCACCAAGGCCAACATATTCGCCCCAAAGTTGGCTTGGAGGGGGGTTTGTTTGTAGAGGTTGTTTAGAACTACACGGGGATAGGCATCGCGTTTTAATTCTATCACGATTCTCATGCCATCGCGATCGCTCTCGTCTCGAATATCCGAAATCCCATCAATCTTTTTATCGTTCACCAATTCGGCCATTTTTTCAATTAATGCCGCTTTATTGGTTTGATAGGGTAATTCGGTGATGATAATTGCTTCTTTTTCTGGTCTACCCCTTTGTTCAATAGTTTCAATATTAGCTACCCCGCGCATGGTAATTGAACCGCGTCCGGTGGTGTAAGCTTCTTTAATTGGTGCTGTTCCTAAAATCAATGCCCCTGTAGGGAAATCGGGTCCGTGGATATATTGCATTAACTCAATATCCGTGATTTCCGGGTTGTGAATTAGGGCAACCAACCCATCAATCAATTCTCCTAAATTGTGGGGGGGGATATTGGTAGCCATTCCCACTGCAATCCCAGAAGAACCATTGAGTAATAATTGGGGGATACGGGAGGGTAAAACGGTGGGTTCTTGTTGAGAACCATCGAAGTTATCGGCAAAATCTACGGTTTCTGATTCGATGTCTTGCAGCAGGGAGGCACTGGTTAAGGCTTGCAGACGACACTCAGTGTACCGCATAGCCGCAGGGGGGTCATTGTCTATAGAACCAAAGTTACCATGACCGTTGATTAAGGGCGATCGCATTGAGAAATCCTGCGCCATCCGCACCAAAGCATCATACACCGCCGTGTCACCGTGGGGGTGAAATTTACCCAACACTTCCCCCACCACACGAGCGCATTTTCTAAAAGGGCGTTCTGGTAATAGTCCCAATTCGTGCATAGCATAGAGGATGCGACGATGCACAGGTTTTAGACCATCCCTAGCATCTGGTAACGCCCGACCTACAATTACGCTCATGGCGTATTCCAGATAAGACCGCGACATTTCGTTTCGCAAATCCGTCGGGATAATCCTCTCCTGTGAGGTTGTCATAACCTTGAAAACTCCAAAAATTGTAGATTTTAGCCTTGTCCGTTGACAAAATACAAAATTATGTCAAATTAATCTTGAATAACTGCCATATTTTGCTACAATTCTAACATATATTGTCCTAGTTTGTGGCAATAGTGGCAAATCAAAAAAATAATATAAATAGAAACCTCAAATTAAATCAGATCATCCTTGACAAATATCATCAATTTTGATGTATTAAATGCCTATTTATATATTTGCTAAATTTGCTTTTTATCATGATAAAACAGCTATAGATAAATTGATTTTATTGAGTTACAGAAACCTTAGATAGATGAAAACAGACAGCATATTTTATCGGTTATTCCAAGAAATACCCAGCATATTTTTTGAACTCATTGGTAACTCACCTCAACTAGCAGAACTTTATCAATTTTCATCAATTGAAGTCAAACAAACAGCCTTTAGAATAGATGGAGTTTTCTTACCTAACCAAAGTATTGATAACCCTATCTACTTTTTAGAAGTACAATTTCAATTAGATGATGATCTTTACGATAGACTCTTTTCTGAAATATTTCTTTACATTCGCCAAAACAAACCTAAAAATAACTGGAATGCTGTAGTTATCTACCCATCTCGCAGTATAGACACAAGAGATATTCAGCATTATCAAGAATTTTTCAGCAGTCAACGAGTCAGAATTATTTATCTTGATGAATTAGGAGAAATAACATCTTTACCCATTGGTCTTGCTACAATAAAATTAATCGTTACTAAGGAAGATAAGGCCATTACCCAAGCCAGAGAGTTAATCACAAGAACTAAGCAAGAGGTAGATTCTCAACTGCAACAACAAGTATTGCAAATTATTGAGACAATCTTAATTTACAAGTTTCCACGAATGAATAGGGAGGAGATAGAAGCCATGTTTGGATTAAGTGAGTTGAAGCAAACCCGATTTTATCAAGAAGCAAAAGAAGAAGGTAGACAAGAAGGTAGAGAAGAAGGTAGGGAAGAAGGTAGACAAGAAGGTGAACGCAAAGCTAAATTAGAACTGATTCTCCGTTTGATAGAATCAGGTTTCACTAAAGAACAAATTGCAAAGGCTTTAAATTTCAGCCTAGAAGAAGTTAAACAGATACTCAAAGAACAGAATATCAAGACAAAGGAGAAATAAATTAATCGGTTTCATAAAGTCTTACTG
>NZ_JAYGHC010000006.1:9217-30223 GCF_034932285.1 Cronbergia sp. UHCC 0137 | reverse complement strand
ACGATTTTATCAAGAAGCAAAAGAAGAAGGAAGACAGGAAGGATGGGAAGAAGTAAGACAAGAAGCAAGAGAAGAAGGAAGAAAAGAAGGTAGACGCAAAGTTAAATTAGAGTTAATACCCCATTTGATAGAATTAGGTTTAACTAAAGAACAAATGGCAAAAGTTTTAAATTCTAGTATTGAAGAAATCACAGAGATGATCCAAGAACTGCATCAAAAATAATAACCAATTTAATCTGGGACTCTGCGAAAAACAAAAATAATGACATCATCAACACCAGAAAGTTTATCTAAATTTGTCAATTTCTGTAACCAACACATTACCGGACAAGAACGCAAAGAAGCGCAAACATTTCTAGACCGATTTTTTCGAGCATTTGGACACGAAGGTGCATTAGAAGCTGGTGCG
The DNA here is from genome assembly GCF_034932285.1 of Cronbergia sp. UHCC 0137. NCBI lineage: Bacteria > Bacillati > Cyanobacteriota > Cyanophyceae > Nostocales > Nostocaceae > Cronbergia > Cronbergia sp. UHCC 0137. Next base: position 29,814 of record NZ_JAYGHC010000006.1, on the reverse strand, counting down.
ACTTACGAAGAAGCAATTAAGAAAAGTAGTAAAACTGGGAAAACTGGCTTTGCTGATTTAGTTTGGAAACCCCGCGTTTTAATTGAGATGAAAAAACGGGGAGAAGATTTAAGTAAACATTATTCCCAAGCCTTTGATTATTGGACGCGGTTAGTACCAAATCGTCCTAAATATGTGATTTTGTGTAACTTTGATGAATTTTGGATATTTAATTTTGATATTCAATTAGATACACCTGTAGATAAAATTCCCCTAGAATTACTACCAGAACGGGCGGGAGCGTTGGCATTTATGGAATTAGGGCAAAAAACGCCTGTATTCCAAAATAACCAGGTAGAGGTAACAGAACGCGCAGCTAGACGCATGGGAGAATTATTATTAGAATTAGAAAATAGGGGAATAGAAAAATTAACAGCACAGCGTTTTATATTACAATGTGTGTTAGCGATGTTTGCAGAAGATAGACAACTTTTAACCCGTGATATTTTCATTTCTTGTGTACAAGATTGCATGAATGGTGGAAGTTCTTATGATGTTTTGGGTGGTTTATTTAGGGAAATGAATCAACCTGGAATTACACCAACAGGACGTTATCAAGGAGTAGATTATTTTAATGGAGGTTTATTTTCTCGAATTGATGCAATTGAGTTAACCAGAGAAGAATTAAATTTTTTAGATGTTTCAGCACGAGAAAATTGGAGTAAGGTACGTCCCGCTATTTTTGGGAATTTATTTGAAGGAACGGTAGATAAAAAAGAACGTCACGCAAGAGGTATTCATTATACTTCCGAAGCGGATATCATGAAAATTATCCGTCCCACAATTGGCCGTTATTGGGAAGATAGAATAGAGGAAGCAAGTACAGTTAAAGAACTTTCTAAATTACAAATAGAATTACAAAGTTATCGAGTTTTAGACCCGGCTTGTGGTTCTGGTAATTTTCTTTATTTAGCTTATCAGGAATTGAAAAGAATTGAAATATTGCTTTTAGAAAAAATTCAATCTTTAAGTAAATCAAAAGATAAACAAATGCAAATGGGTTTGGTGACACCTTTGCAATTTTACGGAATGGATACAAATCCCTTTGCGGTGGAATTAGCGCGGGTGACTTTGATGATAGCGAGAAAGATTGCAATTGATAACTTTAGTTTAACTGAACCTGCATTACCATTGGATAGTTTAGATCATAATATTGTTTGTCAAGATGCGTTATTTAGTGAATGGGTAAAAGCAGATGCAATTATTGGAAATCCGCCATTTTTAGGTGGTAAAAAACTACGAATAGAATTAGGAGATGAATATACAGAAAAAATATATCAAGCTTTTCCAGAAGTAAAAGGACAACCAGATTTTTGTGTATTTTGGTTTAGGAAATCTCATGATTTACTTCGTGATAAAGGAAGAGGAGGGTTAGTTGCTACAAATTCTATTACTCAGGTTTCAGGTAGAAAAGCAAGTTTAGATTATATTGTCAGTAATGGTGGAATTATCCATGATGCAATTTCTAGTCAAGTTTGGTCTGGAGACGCTGCTGTTCATGTTAGTATCGTCAACTGGACAACAGCAAAACAAAGACAAAATTTTTTGGATAATTTTGAAGTTACCTTTATTACTGCTTCGTTAAAAAGTGAGATATCAGTTACAACTGCTGTAAAACTACAAGCAAATAAAAATTTTTCTTTTGAATCTTGTGCGCTTGGTGGAAAAGGCTTTATAATATCCGAAGAAGAAGCTAAAGAATGGATTAAAATTGATTCTAAAAATGCAAATATTTTAAAGCCAATGATTGATGGTAAAACTTTAATTAATCCCTATTTAAAATTATATTGGGTAATTGATTTCAATAACTTATCAATAGAGGAAGCAAGTGAATATCAATTACCTTTTCAGCGTGTCCAGGAGAAAGTTCAACCAGAAAGAAACAAAAACCGTAGAGACGCAAGAAGAATTAATTGGTGGAAATTTGCTGAAAAAAGACCAGCTATGAGACAAGCGATATCTTCTTTATCTTGTTATTTTGCTTTACCAAAAATTGCTAAATGGGTAATTTTTACACCTGTAGATATTTCCATTTTACCATGTGAAGCTAATATGGTAATTGCATCAGATGATTTTTATATTCTGGGTATTCTCACATCTAATATACATAGAATTTGGGTAAAAGCGCAAAGTTCAACTTTAAAAGGTGACACTCGTTACACTAATACAACGTGTTTTGAAACCTTTCCCTTTCCCCAAACAGCAGATATTCAAATAGTCGAAAAAATCCGCACCAAAATGGAAGAACTACATCAATATCGTACCCAACAAATGGAAACAAAACAATGGGGAATCACCACACTATATAATAAATTCCTCAACGAACCAACTAGCCAACTTTATAAACTACATCAACAATTAGATAAACTGGTAATGGAAGCTTATAAATTGAACCCAGAAGATGATATTTTAGAAAAACTGCTCAAATTAAATTTAGAACTAGCCGAAAAAGAAAAACAGGGAATAAAAATAATTGGACTTTGGACACCCAACCATAGTAAATAACTGATAAGTTCGTATTTGCACTTTTTTTTATGTGCTAGACAAAGATAATTATATCCTTGATCTAACATTAATTTTGTTAGGTTTCACTTTGTTTTAGCCAACCTACGAAATTCACCATCCCCATGTTCCTGGTTCACCTTTAAATGGTCCAACAATATCCGCAGTTATCCACCCTCCATAAAAATCACCAGATTGGGGTTTTACTAGCTCATCATTTACATAACAAGCATCCATTAAAACTGCGATAAAACCATAGTATTCTTGAATGGGAAGAAAGTTTGGGGTTGGATCAAAATATCTCCAAGCAGCATATTTTAAAAGTTTATCACCAATCTTGATATCATAATATTGATATGCACCTTTCCACTCACAGATATTTTTCTTTGGTGTTTCAATTAAATATTCTAATTTAATGTCTTCTGGGGGGAAGTAATAGGTAGGAGGATGACTGGTTTCTAAAACTCTTTTTCCTCTGGTGGTTTCTGCTAAAACAACACCATTACAAATCACTTTCAGGTGTTTATCGGTATCTTGTAAAATTGCTGGACGGGGGTAGTCCCAAACTGATTCTTGTCCTGGCTGTGGGGGGATGGGATTTGGTCTCATCATGATTTTTCTTCCATTAATTGTTTTTTTCACGCAGAGGCGCAGAGGCGCAGAGGCGCGGAGAGAAATAGAGTTATTATTTAATGATCTTATCCCAGAATTAAGCAAGACCGGAATTTTTATCATTACTTAATTTATCGGAGTTGTTGATGTAGTTCTAAAACGCCTTCTTCTAGACGAAGTAAACTATCTTGAGTATCATCAGGAAAGCGATCGCACCCAATGTCAGGATATACCGAACCCCTATCTGAATCACCAACTACCACTGGTTTTCCTTTACTGGCAAAATGGGCGATCAACAAAACTTAACTAATTGCCTAATTTACCAATGTGACAGTACAAATATTTAAATCTTGTTTTCTGAATGCTGGTAAAAAATCAACTAGACTTGACAAAGAATCAATCCAAACCATCCTTTTTCATCTGTCCAAGTTTTTACAGTTTTCAATTCTTTGCTTTCCATTTGTTTTGCCATAGTTGCTAAATTAAACTTCCTAGAAATTTCTGTTAATATACTTTCTCCTTCTGCAAAAAACACCTTTAAATCCAAAGCTGCTAAAGTTACCCAATGGCTTTTTTGACAATGTAAATACATTTCAATTTGATTATCAATCTGATTATAAACCGCTTGATGTCTAAACAAATTGATATCAAAATTCCCTTGAAAACGCCAATTTAAATGAGAAAGCATATTCAAATTAAAGGCAGCAGTCACACCTTGACTATCGTTATAAGCTGCTTCTAAAATGTCCTTGGGCTTTTGTAAGTCAATACCCAATAAAAAGAAATCTCCAGGTTGTAAAGTGTGAGAAACTTGATTTAAAAAATTATCGCATTCTTCTGGATTGAAATTACCTAATGAACTTCCCAAAAAAAACAACATCCGCGACTGTAAATAATTAGATTCTAAATGAACTAAGGCTTGTTCATAAGTTCCCAGTAAACCATGAATTGCGATGTCAGGATATTTCTTCTGTAACTGTAAAACGCTGGTTTTGAGAATACCTCCACTCACGTCAATAGGAAGATATCTACAAGAATCAGCAATTTTTTGATAAGCAGTTAACAAAGCTTGTGTTTTTGTAGAACTACCACTACCTAACTCTATTAATTCACAGCAATTTGTTATTTTTGCAATTTCATCCGCATATTCATTTAAAATCCATGCTTCTGTGCGGGTGGGATAATATTCTGGTAATTCACAGATTTTCTCAAACAATAGAGAACCATGATCATCATAAAAATATTTCGGAGATAAGGTTTTGGGAATTTGAGTTAATCCCTTAATTACATCTTCTCCATCATCTCTTAACTCTTGATAATGATGGTCTAAAACTGTTAATGGTTGAGCAATCATTGTTTTAATCCTCTCTGTTAATTCTGTTTGTTAGATCAATAAGATACCCAACTTCTTTTTTATCTTTCTTGTCAAGAAATTAATCTTAGAAGTCGGGAATATAAATGTTGTATTTAATCCAAACTTTCAGCAATTCTAAAACCAACGTGCTGATAGAAATAGGGACGAAACCAGTTCCGATAACAAGGTAAAGCCATTGTACCATTTGTTGCCCAAGAACCACCAAGCATCATTTGATGTTTACTATCAAAAAAAGGTGCAGATTGATCTTCATAAAGATAATGAGTTTGAAATCCTGGTAATGGGTAAAATTTACTAGATAACCATTCCCAAACATTACCCCGTAAATCAAAAATACCAGATTTGTTAGTTTCGGAAAACATCCCTACGGGGGAAGGAGAAATAAATTGGATGTTGAGATTATAATTTTTTTCCACACTAAAGTCTTCAGATACTTGTAAAGCCCTATTCCATTCTCCTTCTGTCATTAAACGCAGATTTTTATTTTGTTGTTTACCTTTCCAGGAACAGTAAGCGATCGCTTCATAATAGTTGACTTCTACAGGCCAATCTAAAGGTAAATCTAGCTGATCAAATACTGCCCGATAACGGTAATTACCATTGTTTTCTAATATCCAAAATTTTGGATATTGAACATTATATAATTTTTTCCATTTCCAAGATTCAACATTCCAATAATCAGCATTTTCATAACCACCAGCTTGCACGAATTGTAAAAATTCGCCATTAGTAATTAAATTCTGACTGGCTAAAAATGGTTTAACTTCTACTTCTAAACTACCATATTCACTATCCCAACCGAAAGTAAAATCATTATCTTTTTTACCTAATTTCACCACACCACCGGGTATTTCCCGCATTTGATGATCAAGAGTTTTCCCATTTGTAGGTGCATAATTCCAATCTTGGGGACGTTGTAATTTATCCACAGGTAATTGACGCAGTAGCATAGATGAAGTTTCAAAATGAATACGACTATGCTCAATTCCCATCAATAAAGCCCAGAGGGAATGTTGGGGATGAATAGGCAGATTTAAAGGTGTATTTTCAATAACTTTAGTAATTTCTGCTTTGGCTTTTTCTCGATATTGCCAAACTTGAGAAACATCAGGCCAGATGATATCTTTTGTAGCGTTTTCTAAATCTGCTGGTGTTTCTGGATCAACGCCAACTTCAAACAAAATTTCAAATTGGGGATTGATGCGATTTGCGAGTAAACCAACCCGGATTAATTTGTTGATGTAAAAAACTGCTGAATGTCCAAGGTAGAAAATTAATTTGTTTCTTAAAGGATCGGGATTGAGGTAAAATGTATCTTTGCTAATTAAAGTCTTGAAAAGTGTTTCTTCTAAGTTCCACGAGTTCTCAAAGTAATTGAGTAGCGTTTGGCAATTGCAATCATTAAGTTTGGGGACTTGAGCAGATGCCAGTTGATTAATTTTGGCCTTGGGAATTGTTTGCATGGACTTAAATTAAATTCTGCAAAAAAAATATATATCTACCGAAAAGCAGATATTTTCCAACATTTTCATGCCATTTATTTAAATAGCCTATTTTGGTACACTTTTTTCACTTTTAACCAAAATTTAACTATTTTGGCATTTTTAATAAAGAAAAGTTAAGATATCCGTTTTTATCTAACAATTTATCTGTGATATTTCTCAATATAGATTACTATATAGCTTAATTTTATGACTTACAAGTATCAGCTTGTCTGTAAAAATCAGGAGAAAATTCATGCGCTATCGAGTTCGTGCTATTGTTCTCGCTGGTGTAGTCTGTGCATTCGCATTATGGACTGCACCAGGAAGAACAGAAGAAAAAGCAGCAGAAGAAGCAAAAGTTGAGAAAATTCAACCTGCTGCTGGAGATCCTCAATTTGCAGTGACGACTCAAGATCCTACTGTTCCTATTGACGAACTGCAACTATTAGTTAAGCCATTAACATTAGAAGAACTGCAAAATGAATCAGTGGCTTGGTTGATTTTACTAAAAGATAAAGTTCAAAAAATCAGTAATGCAGAAATAGCTATTAAACGGCAAAATCTCAGCATCAACAAACAGAAAGAAGCATCTGATTCCTTAAACAACTCACAGGAAGCCCTGAAAGCAGCGGAAGAACAACTCAAAACAGCCGCTCCTGGATCTCCAGAATATGAAGAAGCTACAAAAAAATTAGAAGCAGCCAAAGAAGAACTAAAAAAAGGACAGGAATCTATTCAGGAAGCTAAAGAAGCTAAAAAAGATATTCAACAGGATGATACCTTAAAAAAAGCCATCGAAAAAGCTAAGGAAACAGGAGAATTAGATAAAGCTAAAGAAGCATTAGATCAAGCCAAAAAACAGCGAGAAGAATTAACTGCTGGTTCATCTGCATACAATGATACTACAAAAAAAATTGATAAATTAGATGCAGCAATCAAAACTTTTGAAGAAGCCCAAACCAAGGAAAAAGAAGCTGTTCCCGATTCTCCAGAATTTAAAGAAGCAACTAAAAAGCTAGATGCAGCCCAAAAATCTCTCAAGCAAGTGAGAGAAGAAATAGAAGGGATTAAAACTCCAGATGCTACTAAGAAATCTTCCCAAGATTTAAATAAAGCTGCAACTGTTTTAGATAATACCAAAATTGAAGGTGATGGTAGTACGAAAGTAGCCGGATCAGTTGATACTGTTAACAATAAAGAAAGTCTCAAAACTAAGGGAGGCAAACTAGAAAAAGCCGCAGATCAATTAGATAAAAATGCAGAAGCAGAAGCGAAATTAAAAAATCAACTCGTAGCTAACGTTACAGAATTGCAATCAGATCGAACCGCCATAGTTGATAGATTCAAAGTTGTGCTTGCAGAGTTAGAACGCAAAGGAGGAGATCCTAAAGCTTATCAACAATATATCGAAGCCATCAGCATAGTTGCAGTTGATTTAAAAGACGCTGAAGGGGCTGGAGTGCGCTTGGTAAGTTGGGTAAAATCAGGAGAAGGCGGCTTGCGTTGGGCAGCGAATATCGGTAAATTTGTCGGTATTGTTATTGCTTCTACCATTGTTTCTCAAATTCTAGGAATTATCCTCAATCGCTCCTTAAAACGGATTGGGGGTGCATCTGAATTATTGCGCCAGTTTACAGTCATGGTTATCAAACGTGGTGGTGTTATCGTCGGTATCATGTTGGCACTAACAGCACTAGAAGTCAGCCTTGGTCCAATTTTAGCCTTGCTTGGGGGTGCGAGTTTCGTGTTAGCTTTTGCCTTACAAAACAATTTGGGTAACTTTGCTAGTGGTTTGATGATTATGTTTAACAAACCATTTGATATTGGTGATGAAGTCAAAGTTGGGGGTATTTGGGGTTATGTAGATTCTATCTCTCTAGCCAGCACCAAAATAAAAGGTTTCACTGGTCAGATGTATATTATGCCCAATAATAATGTTTGGGGAGGGATGATAGAAAATCTGACTCATGCAGAAATTCGTCGTGTGCAGATTTGGTTGCGGATTAGTTTTAACGAAGACTTACAGCGTGTCCAAAATTTGCTGATGGAAGTTATTAAATCCCACCCAAAAATTCTGGAAGATCCCAAACCAGGAAAGTTTCTTTGGTCGGTTGAAGATTACTATTTTTCCGTTGGTATTGGTGGCTGGACTAAAACAGAAGATTTTTGGGGAGTTCATGAAGATGTGATTCAGATGATTCAGGAACGGTTTCAGCAAGAAAATATTCAGATGTCAGCAATTCCTGAACGCAATCTTTATTTACCACAAACTAAGAATCAAATCCCTAATTCGGTTGCGGAAATAATCTCACAATCTCTGGCAGCAGAAAGACCCGTAACAACTTAACCATTTTCATTGATTCTAGGACTTACGCACTGTACAAAATGCAGATGATATGTATGAACGAAATTACCTAGTTTCAGACTTTTAGAACCGTCTATTAGTGTGGTGCGTCAGATAGATAAAATCTGCTAGATGCTCAATTATCGGGTCTGACGCACCCTACAACCCAATACTGCTCGGTTAAGCAAATTTGTGAACCGAAAACCCCTGTAGAGCCGAGAATCCCTACCCATGGAACGTCTCTACACTCCTTAACCGAGAAGTATTGCCCTACAACCCACATTTAGTATGAGTAAATATACTTTGAAAGCCTTGTTATCATTGGATTGTAGATAATTACAAAAATTCAAAAAATACCTGCCGAATGTGGGCTTGACGCAATTACGTTTTCTGATTAATTTTGCACGACTACTTAGACATTGATTGCACTAATCAGGTTTTACATTCAATGCGTATTCCTTGAACCTTTCCAAATCTGCTTGAATTGTAGACTCTACCACCTTTCCCAAAAACAGATTATCCATGATTTTACCAAGAATGCCAGGGATAGCATAGGAAACCGTCATTTTAACAATGCTGGTATTCTGACGGTCATAAAAGCGAATTGCACCTTGATTTGGTAAACCATCAACCGATTCCCATTGAATAATTTGATTGGGAATAACTTTGAGAATGCGAGATTTCCAGCTAAAATCCAACCCCCCGGTACTCAGTTTCCATAGAGATATTTCTGGATTATCGGGTAAAATTTTCACCGAATCAATCCATTTCATCCACCGGGGCATTTGCTCTAAATCAGACCACAGACTCCATACTAAATCTATAGGCGCTTCGACTTCCACCTGCACACTATGCTCTAAGAAATCTGACATATCTGGCTTTTTCCTTTGTGGTTTGTTGCTTATTTTTTCACAGTTTCGAGAATCACTTTCGCGGCTTGTCTTCCAGAAATTGTTGCTCCTTCCATACTGTCAATATAGTCCTGTTGTGTGTAACTACCTGCTAAGAAAAAATTAGGTATGGGGGTTTTTTGGTCAGGACGATAAACATCCATACCTGGGGCTTCGCGGTAGAGAGACTGAGCCAGTTTAACTACACTATACCAGGTCATGTTTAAATCTCTTGACGAGGGGAACAATTCATGCACTTGCTTGAGGACGTGTTGAGCGATCGCTTCGTTACTTTGCTTAATAAAAGGATCTCCCGGTGTCAATACCAACTGTAACAAAGATCCTTCCCCTGGTCGGTAATAATCGCTGGGGCTAGTCAAAGCCAAATCAGCAAAACAAGAAAAGTCAGCGTCGGCAGTATATAACAAATTATCTATTCCTACCGCCTCATTTAGCTGTTTCCGCCTTTGCTCATCCCCCAATTCTGTCACCCAACCATCAAATCGTAGTTGAACTGTAGCGACTGGAACAGCATCAAGTTTATATATATTGTCAAATTCTGACCATTTGCGCCACGCTTGGGGCAATACTCGCTGGATTCCTGGCACGTCACAGGCACATAGGTAAGCATCGGCAGTGATCACTTCTTCTCTCTCACCATTGGCAACTAAAATACCAGTTACGCGGGTTTCTTCCCCTGATTCAGCAAATTCAATTTCCCGCACTTGCCGTCGTGTGTATATTTTTGTGCCTCTAGCTTCTAAATATGCCACAATGGGCTTGTGTAAATATTCGTGGGGTGAACCTTCCAGCATTCGCAAAATTGAAGCTTCAGTTCTGACTGCAAAAAACTGGAAAATTGTCAACATACAACGGGCGGAAATATTGTCGCAATCAATAAAACCGAGAGCGTAGGCAATGGGATTCCACAGACGTTTAATGCTACCTTTGCTCCCACCGTGACTATAGAACCAGTCAGCAAAGCTAATTTTATCTAACTTGCGGATAGTTTTCATTGCTCCATCAAAGTCTACCAAACCTTGAACTATGGGGCTAGTTCCCAGAGCGATCGCATTTTGTAATTTATCCTGTAGAGAAAGTTGGGAAGTAGTGAAAAATGCCTTTAATCCATTAAAAGGCGCGCCAGTGAAGAAGCGAAAATCTAAAGCACCAGTCTTTCCACCTTTGTTGATAAAAGTGTGAGAATGTTCTTTCAGGCGTAAATTTTCCCCTGCTCCCACCTTCTCCATCAACTCAAATAAATTGTAGTAGCAGCCGAAAAAAACGTGCAGCCCCATTTCAATATGGTTGCCATCTCCATCGACCCAACTACCAACTTTTCCCCCCACAAATGGACGAGATTCAAAAATTTCAACTTCACAACCCGCATCAGCTAAATCCACGGCAGTTGCTAGTCCAGCTAGTCCCGCACCTACAATTGCAACACGCATTCCCTCGTTCCTTTATGGCTTACGCCATGCTGCGCTATCAGTTTCTTTACAAATTGTAACTGGGTTAGTCACGGAATTTCCTAGTTGTGAGGAGAAACCTAGATTTAAAGAAGGATAAAGGATTCAATGATTAAATGAGCATTTTTAGCCTTTATCCTCCTGAATTTATACTTTTTCTTTATTTTCCTCCAATACGGGTAAACTTCTAATCAATTCCCTAATCACATCAGTAGCAGGTCTACCAGTGTGCTGGCAATATTGCTCCAGTTTTTCGGCTTCCTGTGTAGCTAAATTGACGGTTATACGTTTAACGGCCCATTTTTTATTTGTCATTATCATGCAAGTGGATGTATATTAACATTTTCAAAGTAGTGTAGCTGCAAGAAGAAAAGATGAAACTCTGGGCATAGAACTCATAGAACTAGCAGAGTAATTAATTTTATTAAAAATTTTCCTTCTGTCAACTGGTTAAAGCATTCATAATCACCCTATAAGATATAACACAGTAACAGACTCTTGTTACCTTGTCCAATTAGAATTTTTGACCGCATCCAGTATAATTTTATCCTGATGTTATTTTTTTCTCCTTTCTGTGAGGGATAGTTGGAAGGTAAACGGTGTTATTTAGGAGTACCAAAATTTAATCAGTATGTCAGGCGATCGCTCTCGTTACTGGTTTTAAATACTACTTATAAATGATACTATTATTTACGGTAAGCTCGCACATTCGTCCTATTATCTAGTAAAAGCTGTCTGAATCAGGATTTCCAGGATTTAAGGATTTACAGGATGAAAAATACTGGTAAAATATGTAATAATTGATTAGTCAGCCAATTAGCATTTTTCAAAGTTGATGCAGTTTGAGTGGGACGAAGCGAAGAATTTAGAAAACATCCGTAAACATCAAATTGACTTCGCAGACGTTTCTGAAATGTTTGATAGTCCAATGCTGATTGAGGAAGATGAACGTTTAGGCTTTTTGAGAAACGGGGTGGCTGTTGTTATTTGGACTGACAGACAGAGTGATGTAATGAGAATTATTTCAGCACGAAAGGCAAATCGTTATGAACGAAAAAAAATTTGAACAATATCTCACGGACTAATTGGCAAGCTTTAGATTCAATGTCAGACGAGGATATTGACTATTCTGATATTCCCCCATTGACCGATGAGTTTTTTGAAAAAGCAATTCTGCAAATTTCCCCAGCACAAGCAAAGAATATTATTCAACTAGAACCTGATGTAATAGCTTGGTTTAAAGCTAAAAATAAAGACTATCAAACAGCTATTAATGAAATTTTACGTCGTCATATTGAAAGTAGTGGTAATAAACAATCTGCTTGATCAATTATAGTGTTGGTGAGGAGGAGCACCCTGCTTAAAATTGGTTACAATTAAATAAGAATTATTAGAATACAAGGAGAAAAATTAATTATACGAAGTATTAGAGTTCCTTCTGGCATTGGTAAAGATGGACTTTTACAGATTCATTTACCGCAAGCAATAGAAGGAACGGAATTAGATATTATTCTTGTTTATGAAACAGCATCACCAAAGCAAAACACAACAAAGCTGAGTGATTTTTATGGTTGTATTCAGGATGAAACATTTATCAGATATCCACAACCGTGAATTACAATCAGAACATTGGGAAATTGTCTGAATCAGGATTTAAGGATTTACAGGATGGAAAACTAATATATTGTGTGTTATTCTTGTATGGATTGTCACAATACTTTAATCATCTCTTAGGAAGTTATCAAAAATGAATATGCGTGATTTATTCCCTGGCTATTATCAACCCACAAAGCAAGAGTTTGATGAATTATGGAAAGAATGTATTTTTTCTTTTGATACAAATGTTTTATTGCATATCTATCGTTACTCTCCTAAAACAAGAGAAAGATTGTTTGATATTCTTGAAAAGCTTCAGGAAAGAATTTGGATTCCGCATCAAATTGGTTATGAATTTCATAAAAATCGCTTAACTGTGATATCTGATCAGTCTAAGGCTTATGATAAAATCAGTAAGATATTAGAAGAAAATTTAAAAATAGACAAAATAGGATCACTGAAAAAAGAGTTGGAGACATATAAAAAACATTCCACAATTGAAATAAAAGAAATTATAGAAAAGATTGAAACATCAATTAAAGAGGTTAATAAATCTCTCAAAAATAATTTATATGACTTAAAACAAAAGCATCCTGATCTGTCAAAACAAGATATATTTCAAGCTCAAATAATTGAGATACTAAATGGCAGGATTGGTAATCCATACTCTGACCTACTTTAAGAAGATCAAGCTTTACTCCAAATAAAATTGAAAAGATTGCAACTTCCTACTTATACTGTCTTTGGCACTTTTACCAAAAGTCGAGAATATGACATTGAAGAACAACTAATAAATTTACAAAAATTGCAACGTCTTTTTGAAGAGAAAATAGCAGAATTAGAATAAAATAAAAGAAGCGAAAAGTTAAAAAGTATTCCTTATCTCTATTTCTTCCTTTGTACTATTCACGGTTCGTTACTTACCCAATTTCAATACTAATGTCAAAACGATAAAACTTATACAAATATTATAAATTTCCTGTATTTATATCTTTTACCCAACAAACAAACTTGCATCAACGTAAAAAAATTCCCCTAACATTTCAGCTTGTTCTCGCGTCACTCCTACCACACCATTAATCACCTGAGAAACCAACTCACTCGAACCCAAAACAGGAACTAAATCACTTATTTCTAAATCCCTCGCTTCCAATAAATGCAAAATTCTGGAACGAGGAGTAGAAACATTTAGCTGATAATGCTGACTTTCAAAATCCTCAATTAGTCTTACTAATAACTCCAACAAAGCATTTTCTTCTGCTGTCAGATGAGAACGAGAAAGCAAATCTTCTACAACTGCCAAAAACAGATCATTTTCTTCCTCAGTCTTGATAACTCGCGGTTTATACTGTGAGAGTAATTTACTGTAAACTTCTAAATCAAAAGTAAGGGTTATTTTTCCAGTAGTCTTTGTCATATTCTGCATGAGTTAAGACATATTTAATATAGATCACCTGTTTCTCATAATCAATACTAACAATTAAACGGTATTTATTGCCTTTAATATTAAAAACCGTCAAATTACCAACGGCTTCAGCTTTGGGATAAACAGATTGTACCTCTATTAAATTATCCCAATTAGCTTTACTAGCAATAAAATACCAGTCATCAAGAGATCCACAACAGTCTGCGTGTTCCTGACAATATTCTCTGAGCTTTTTCCGGCTGATAACGTGCATTAAACTGTGATTTTAACTTTTACAGCCAATAGTTTTATAGATTAGCCTCAATAATATCATGTTCTCAAAATTAGATGAAGTGCGATCGCCATAGTCAACAAGCGGTAAAATTAGCATTGGTAAATTGCAACCTCAACTCTTCCCACTCTGGTAGCCATTTCCAAATATCTTCCTCTCGCTCTATTTTCTTAAAAATTTGGTCTAAAAAATCTGGAATTGGACTATTAACTCCTGATGCTTTTGCTTGAAAACCAAAGTCTTTTAATTTGTTTTCCATACCACATAATAAATCCTTACCAGCAAAAAAAGTGAGGTAGTTGTCAAAATGAAATCCACCAGGACTAAAAGATGGAAGTAACTCTGCAAATTTTTCTAAAACAGCATCTACTGTGATTATACGATCACCTTTGTCCCGTTGAACTATTTCTCGTATTTTTGTTTGACAATCTTCTTGATTTTTACGCTTGGGAAAGCGATGTTCTGAACCAAAGACTTTTTGAATTGGTTCACCCCAAGAATTTGTAAACCTAAAGTAATGCAGAGCATAACGAGCGGCTGTATAGGTTGCAATTTCTCTTGCAACTTCATCTAAAGCTGTACGGTATGAATCCATAGATGGAATTTTATTTCTGATAGTACGCTGTACAACTACTGGGTCAATTAAATAATTTTCTATCTCTTTTCTTTCCCATTTCCAACCTATCTGTACTTCTTCATAGTTGTAGGCAAGCGGTGAATTTGTAGGAGTAAAATTATAGTTATCAAAATCACGATCAACTATTCCAGCTAAATTTGGTACGACTTCTCTATCAGGAATAATCTTTTCCATAAAACTTTTTCCTCCAAGAGGTCTAATTTCACATTTCGGTAAAATTTGACGAAGAAGTCTTATATCATAACTACCAGAGTTGCCCTCACAATAAAGAACGCTTACAGACACAAAACTCCTCCTGATAGCCGATATATGTCACTTTCACTAATGACATTGCTTACAGCTTCGGAATGGGTTGTGATAATGAATTGACAAGTTGGTGCAATTCTCATTAATTGACCTGTAAGAAATTGAGATGATGAGGGATGTAGATTTAAGTCTATTTCATCAATTAAGACAACTGAATATGCAATTTGCTGTCTAACAAACTCGTAGAGGATAGGAAATATTGATTGTTCACCAGCAGACATTTCAGCAACGTCATAAGTTCGATTTCCATCATTGAGTAAGAAATATGTAATTTCTTCTGTGGGAGAGTCTAAACTGGGAAGTTCCTCTAAATATTCTGCAAAGCAACGGTCAGGAAATACCTTTTTATATAGTTTTTCTAGCTGCTTCAAATAATCATTTTCATAATTAATTCCCGCTTCTTGCTTGCGTTTCCAACGAATTAGATATTGTCGTAAACGACCAACACCCAATTCAAAAGAAGTTTCACTTCTTAGTTCTTTGTTACCTTCTCCTGCTTCCTGACTTGGAGTTCCTAAATTCCGAAACTGATCAAACCAAAAAATTCCCGGTAGTTGAGAAAAGTAATGTCTAACTGATTGATCACCACGATTAATAAAACTTTGTGCGTAATAGCGTCCTCGAAACTGAGCGCGTTCTGCTTGTGTGTTATCGCCAACCTTCCAATGTTCTCCATTTAAGATAACTTTAACAACACGACTATTTCCTGGTACAATAAATGGATCGGGACGAAAATCTGGTGGTAGAGAATGATACCAAATTTTAGCAATTTCACGAGTTGCTTCTAGTTCTTCTTCTTCAAACGATACTTCTAATTCAATTCTTGGTGTTCCCCATCTCCAGTAACGTCCAGGTAAAAAGCCAATCCAATCGAAATCAGAAACTTTTTGAATGCGTCCAGTTGCTAATGCTAATGGTAACGCTATAGCCTGCAATAATGTTGTTTTGCCAGAACCATTATCACCTAGAATTAGAAAGCGATCGCTAACTTCATCAAGGATTTTGTTTTTAAAAGAAACCCTCAAATCTTGAATTTTTTTGAAGTTCTGAATATAAATTGATTCTACCTTCATTTGTCAGTCGCTTTTTTGGGTTAATTACACTGATTATATCTTCATAATCATGGTTTTAGCGAGTTTACCTGCTAAAAAGCGATCGCTATAGTCAACAAGCGGTAAAATTAACATCCATCCTCACTTGCACCTGTGAACTCCATGCTTTGCGATTACCTAGTTCAAATTCTGACGGCTCGTGTATATGATGTTGCTCAGGAAACACCGCTAGAATACGCGCCTAATTTATCTACCCGCATCAATAATAAACTCCTACTGAAACGAGAGGATATGCAATCAGTCTTCTCCTTTAAGCTGCGGGGAGCATATAACAAAATGGCCAACCTATCCCCCGACTTACTACAACAAGGAGTGATTGCAGCTTCGGCTGGAAACCATGCTCAAGGTGTGGCTTTGGCTGCTACTAAATTGGGAACTAGAGCTATTATAGTTATGCCTGTCACCACTCCCTTAATGAAGGTCAACGCAGTGAAAGCACGGGGGGGCGAGGTAGTTTTATATGGCAATACCTATGATGACGCTTATGCTCACGCTCGTCAACTAGAAGCCGAAAAAGGGTTAACCTTTATTCATCCCTTCGACGATCCCGAAGTGATCGCCGGACAGGGTACAATTGGGATGGAAATTTTACGCCAATATCAACAACCCATTCATGCTATTTTTATCGCCATTGGTGGGGGTGGTTTAATTTCCGGTATTGCAGCCTATGTTAAACGGTTGCGTCCCGACATCAAAATTATTGGTGTCGAACCAGTGGACGCAAACGCCATGTATCAATCTATTCAAGCAGGTCATCGGGTGCGGTTGTCTCATGTTGGTTTGTTTGCAGACGGCGTTGCAGTGCGGGAAGTGGGAGAAGAAACATTTCGCTTATGTCAGCAATATGTAGATGAAATTATTTTAGTGGATACTGATGATACTTGTGCAGCCATTAAAGATGTTTTTGAAGACACCCGTTCTATTTTAGAACCTGCGGGAGCGTTGGCTGTGGCTGGTGCTAAAGCTTATGTAGAAAGAGAAAAAATTCAAGGTGAAACCCTCATCGCTGTAGCTTGCGGTGCTAATATGAACTTTGACCGCTTGCGTTTCGTGGCAGAACGGGCAGAATTTGGAGAACGTCGAGAAGCCATCTTTGCAGTCAGGATTCCCGAAGAAAGAGGTAGTTTAAAAAAGTTTTGTGAATGTATTGGTAGCCGCAACCTCACAGAATTTAATTATCGCATTGCTGACCAAAAAGAAGCACATATTTTTGTCGGTGTGCAAATTGAAAATCGTGCCGATGCTGCTAAAATGGTGGCAACCTTTGAAGCCAACGGGTTAAAAACCATAGATTTGACAGACGACGAATTAACAAAACTGCACCTGCGACACATGGTAGGTGGACATTCCCCTCTGGCTGATCATGAATTACTTTACCGCTTTGAGTTTCCAGAACGTCCCGGTGCTTTAATGAAATTTGTCACCTCCATGTCCCCCCACTGGAATATTAGTCTGTGTCACTACCGCAACAATGGCGCAGACTATGGACGCATTGTGGTAGGAATGCAAGTACCACCCCACGAAACCGAAGAATGGCAAGCTTTTCTTGATACCCTTGGTTATGGTTATTGGGACGAAAGCCAAAATCCTGCTTATAAGTTGTTTTTAGGTTAACTTAAATTTTTTCCTTTGCGCCTTTGCGCCTAACGCACTTTCGTGCTTCGCTTCGCTGGTGCGTGAGACAAAAAAAATGTACTTCAATGTAAAGTAAATTAAAAACAGGAAATCAAACATAAACTGATGAATGCAATGTCTACGACGGGCTACGCCAACGCCACCATTCTTGCATCAATTATTACCGAACAAAATGCTGTTGTACCTTGGGAAAACCTCGAACTTAGTCAGCAACAACGTATCCAACAGGCGATAATCTCCCCAAATCCCCCCAGTTGCCTTGTATATCCCCATACTCAAGCCCAACTAGCAGAAGTTATCGCCACCGCTAACCGCAATAACTGGCGAGTTCTTCCCTGTGGTAGCGGTAGTAAACTTCATTGGGGTGGGTTAGCTAAAAATATTGATATTGTCGTCAGTACAGAACGGATTAATCAATTAATAGAACACGCCGTTGGTGATTTGACTGTTACCGTCGAAGCAGGAATGAAATTTTCCCAACTTCAGGAAATTCTAGCAAAATCTGGACAAGCGATCGCTCTCGACCCAGCCACACCAAAATCAGCTACCATTGGCGGTATCGTCGCCACATCTGATACAGGTTCTCTACGTCAACGTTATGGCGGTGTCCGTGACCAACTACTAGGTATAACTTTTATCCGTGCTGATGGACAAATCGCTAAAGCCGGTGGAAGAGTAGTTAAAAATGTCGCCGGTTACGACTTAATGAAACTATTCACCGGTTCTTATGGCACATTAGGGATAATAAGTCAAGTAACTTTTCGTGTTTATCCCCTACCGGAAACATCAGGAACAGTGGTATTAACTGGTAAACTAGACGCTATATCCCAAGCCGCTAAAACTCTCCGCAATTCCGAATTAACACCCACCCAAGCTGATTTATTATCCAGTAAGTTAGTCTCGATGTTAAATTTAGGTACGGAAATGGGTTTAATTACCCGATTCCAAAGTATTAGCGAAAGTGTGGAAGAACAATCAAAACGACTTTTAGCCGTTGGACAACAGCTAGGCTTAAATGGGGTAATTTATTCAGCCGAAAACGAAGCTGATTTATGGCAACGATTACCAGAACAAATACATTCTATCCCCACAAATTCTCAAATTACGTGCAGAATAGGAGTATTACCTTCTGCTGCTGTGGAGGTCATGAATCAAATAGAACTCGGTTTAATTCACATTAGCAGTGGGTTGGGTATAGTGCAGTTAAATAATCAAAGTCAGATTTTAGCTTTGCGTGATTTATGTCAGTCTCATTCCGGCTTTTTGACAGTTTTAGCTGCACCACTAAGTTTAAAATCAAATATAGATGTGTGGGGATATATGGGTAATGGTTTGGATTTGATGCGGGGGATTAAGGAACAGTTTGATGGTAATTATATTTTAAGTCCTGGTCGATTTTTGGGTGGGATTTAGGAAGTAAGTTTAATGAACTGCAAAGACACGTTTGCGATAACGTTGCGTAGGAAAGGGAAGAGGGAGAAAAGGTTTAATGGAAGTTTCAGATAATATTGCTAGTTTAAAGAATTTAAAGGGTTTTGATCAAATTCATCCACCTGAACCAAAGTTAATTGATAGTTGTGTTCACTGTGGTTTTTGTCTCTCTACTTGTCCCAGTTATCGGGTACTTGGTAAGGAGATGGATTCTCCCAGGGGACGGATCTATTTAATGGATGCTATTAATGAAGGTGAAATTGCTCTGAATACGGCAACGGTTGAACATTTTGACTCTTGTTTGGGATGTCTTGCTTGTGTTTCAACTTGTCCTTCTGGTGTGCAGTATGATAAGTTAATTTCGGCAACTCGTCACCAGGTTGAACGCAATTATAACCGCAGTTTACCAGATAAGTTAGTCCGGCAATTACTATTTTCTCTGTTTCCCAATCCTGATCTTTTAAGGATGTTACTATTTCCATTATTAGTATATCAAAAGTTGGGTTTATCTAAGTTAGTTCAAGGTACTGGATTACTTAAAAAGATATCCCCCCGTTTGGCAGCAATGGAATCAATTCTACCACAAATTACCCTCAAATCATTTCAAGATAATTTACCAGATGTGATTTCTGCAAAGGGTAAAAAACGCTATCGTGTAGGAGTGATTTTAGGTTGTGTACAACGTTTGTTTTTCTCTCCTGTGAATGAAGCAACTGTGAGAGTGTTAACCGCAAATGGTTGTGAGGTGATTATTCCTAAATCTCAAGGTTGTTGTGCTGCACTTCCTGAACACCAAGGACAAACAGAACAAGCAAAGGCTTTAGCAAGACAAATGATTGATAGTTTTGCTGATACTAATGTAGATGCAATTATTATTAATGCTGCCGGTTGTGGTCACACTTTGAAAGAATACGGTCACATTTTAGCAGATGATCCAGAATATCGAGAAAAGGCAGAAGAATTTGCTGCTAAAGTTAAAGATGCTCAAGA
This sequence comes from Cronbergia sp. UHCC 0137, assembly GCF_034932285.1. Classification (NCBI taxonomy): domain Bacteria; kingdom Bacillati; phylum Cyanobacteriota; class Cyanophyceae; order Nostocales; family Nostocaceae; genus Cronbergia; species Cronbergia sp. UHCC 0137. The sequence goes on along the minus strand of NZ_JAYGHC010000006.1, from coordinate 9,695 downwards.
ATTTTTAGCAAATGTCGGTTTAACTGCTAAACTTTCACCACTAACTGATAAACCTTTAAAGTTAGTTTATCAAGATGCTTGTCATTTATTACATGGACAGAAAATAAGTGTCCAACCCCGTCAGTTATTACGACAAATTCCTGGTGTAACTTTAAAAGAACCAATAGACGCAGCTTTATGTTGTGGTAGTGCGGGTGTTTATAATATGTTGCAACCAGAGGTAGCTGAGGAATTGGGTAAACAAAAAGCCCAGAATTTATTAAATACTGGTGCTGATTTAATTACTTCTGCCAATCCTGGTTGTACTTTGCAAATTACCAAATATTTACAAGGTAAAAATATTTCTGTTTTACATCCAATGGAGTTGTTAGATTATGCAATTAGAGGAGTAAAATTGGATATTTAACCTAAGAGGGTGTTTGAAAAGTCTAATTTATACAGTTTTTGTAGGTTGGGTTAAGCGACAGCGCAACCCAAC